>JBKTKK010000068.1:0-9227 GCA_047242405.1 Lachnospiraceae bacterium
GGATACACTTCCTCCCCGCACCACTTCGATACTTTGGAAACTTTCTTTTAATAGTTTTATAATATCATCATTGCCCGTCTCTGTCTGGATGCACTCGATAATAACGCCGTCTTTCCCATAATCGGCAACTGTGCCGCCAAATACCGAAGCAATTTGAAAAGCCTCAACTTTATCGGCTTTCGTACAGTTTTTGATTTTAACATAGAGGAGTTCCTTAGTAAGTGTGGATATGTTTGTGAAATCTATTACTTTAATTACCTCTACCGATCGATTTAATTGCTTTTTTATTTGCTCAAACGTTGCATCATCACTAATTACACTTATTGTCATTCTAGACATTGTTGGATCTTCGGTCGTTCCGACAGTAAGGCTGTCTAAATTATAAGATTTACCAGAAAACAGGCCAGCGATTTTGGCTAATACTCCTATTCGATTTTCCACATATAAAGAAATCCATCTTTTTTTCATTTTTCCTCCAATCCTCTTCCCTTTGGTCGGAGAGTATCCTCCGAGGAAGAACGTGTCTTATTAACAATCCAGTATCATGTTGTTTAAAGGCATGCCGCCCGGAACCATAGGCAACACCATGTCTTCACAATCAATTATAAATTCAATAATCGTTGGCGTTTTCTTGTTTTTACTTGCTTGATGAAATGCTTGTGCGATTTCGGATTCTTCCGTTACACGAATACCGTGGGCACCATAACTTTCTGCAAGTTTCACAAAATCAGTAAAATAAGGGGGACAACAATAATCGGGATTTTGACAGTTTCCTTTACAACTCTTTTTCGCACGTAAGCAAGTACAGGAATAACGTTTTCCATAAAATAACTTTTGCCATTGTCGAACCATTCCAAGAGAACTATTGTTAAAAACGCAGAGAATTAATGGAAGTTCCTGACTTACTGCCGTGGCCAATTCTTGGATATTCATTTGCATTCCCCCATCTCCAGAAATACAAATAACCTTTTTATCGGGGTTACCCAGCTGCGCACCAACTGCTGCAGGAAATCCATATCCCATTGGTCCAAGTCCCCCAGAGGTGAGGAGTTGTTTCTTTTCATTTAAGTCGATATATTGCGTCGTCCACATTTGATGCTGTCCTACATCGGTAACAACAATTGATTCTTCAAAGAGATCATTGATCGTACGAATGATCTTCTCCGGGGTTATTCCTTTATCTTTACGCATACCAAGGGGATGTTCTGCCTTCCAATCTGAAATTTTTTTCATCCAATCTTTCGTCTCACATAAAGTCACATATTCTAGCATTTTATCAATGGCCTCTTTCGCGTCTGCGACAATTGGTACATCAACGTGTATATTTCTAGATATAGAGGCGGTATCAATGTCGATATGAACAATTGCCGCGTTAGGGGCAAAGTCACGGAGTGTTCCGGTGATTCGATCATTAAAACGTGTTCCAATAGAAAACAATAAATCACAGGCACTGACTGCCTGATTTGCTGCGTAGCATCCATGCATTCCTAAATTACCAATGTAATAAGGATGGTCGGTTGGAATGGAACCTTTTCCCATAATCGTTGTAACTACAGGAATTTTTGTTTGGTTCACCAATTCGGTAAAGGATTTATTTGCATGGGAGATATTGATTCCCCCTCCTGCAAGAAACAGTGGATTTTTTGCTTTTAATAACATTTTAATTGCTTTTTTTAATTGGCCGATATGGATCCCATTGATCGGTTTATAGCCGCGGATGTTTACTTCGGTTGGGTAATTAGGGGCACCATGCTCCAACATAATATCTTTTGGCAAATCGACGACTACCGGTCCCGGTTTTCCGGTACGTGCGATATAAAATGCTTCTTTAATAATACGCCCCAGATCTTCTCTTTTCCGAACCGTAATACTCCATTTACAAATATTTCTTGTGATTCCAACAATATCGACTTCCTGAAAGGCATCATTTCCAATCAAGTTGGTAGGCACCTGACCAGTGAAACAAACAAGTGGCACACTATCATAGTTTGCGGTGGCAATTCCTGTAACTAGATTGGTTGCGCCTGGTCCGCTCGTAACAAGACAGACACCTACTTTTCCGGTTGATCGGGCATAGCCATCGGCAGCATGCACCAATCCCTGTTCATGTCTTGGTAGGACGACATCAATGGAGTCCTGCTTATAAAGCTCATCAAAGATATCAATGGCATATCCACCTGGGTAGCCAAAAAGGATATCAACGCCTTCTTCTTTCAAGGCTTTTACAAACAATTTATTACCGCTGATTTGTTTCATTTTCTACCTCCTCTTAATAAAAAAGCCCTAAACTAAGTATTCTTAGTTTAGGGCGAATATACGATCCGTGGTACCACCTAATTTCAGGATAAATCCTGCACTTACCGATACGGGATTTTATCCGATACCGTATCCCTGTTAACGTAGGGAAGACCGGCGGATTCTACTAAGGTTATCCTGTTCATTCCGCGGCTCAAAGGCTACTTCCTTACTACTTCACGAAGATTTTCACCAACCATCTTCTCTCTGAGCTTCCGTTTTGTAAGTACTACTCCTTTTCTCTGCCATTGTCTGCCATTTAATTTAATAACATATTACTAAGAAAAAGCGTGTTTGTCAATGAGATTTCCATACAACAAAGTAAAATTAAGCAATATAAATTCCATGAGATGGAAAGGAAATCAAGTTTGTTAGTCTATTGTATGAACCGCGTATCAAATCTATACTACTTTAATTTTTTTTAGTAGAAGTTTGATTCGGAATTTCAATTGCACCGTACTCTTTTTCAAACTCGCGTATATACCGACGGAGTAAGTGCAATACTTCACTATTAAGAGAACGGGATTCATATTCAGCAATAAAGTGAAGTTTTCGATGGGTTTCCAAGTCAATTCTAAGTCCTAGGTGTTTTTCGTATTTCTTCATTTTGTCTCCTCTCTTACTACAAGGATAATAAGGGTTGTCCTTTTGTATATTTTACCATATTTATGTAAAAAATTGTAAAATATTAGCAATTTTAGGTTTATTTTAAGTTCGAAATGAGTTATAATGTAAGGAATGAACTTAAAATAAGTCTATAAAATTTTAGGAGGCTATTTATGCGGTATATTGTGTTATCAGAAGTTTTTTTATCGGCAATAGGGGGGGATTTTACAGATGAGAACGTAATACATGCCATAGAAGTAGTTGATTATGTACTGCGGAAACGATTGGAGCTCCGTAAGAAATTGTTAACGGAAAGTCGAAATGGCAGCATCTGCAATAAACTCCTAAGAAAAAATGAATTACAAAAAGAATTGATTGATTTTTGGGATGTATTTAAAGAGTTCGATTTTGATACCCAAGGGAAGCGATTAGCAAAATGGAGGAAGGAAAGTCTTACGATTTCCTTATACAAAAATTTCGTACGAGATAAAATCGCATAAAAGAACCGTTCTTGTTATCTTTTTGTTGCCCTATAGCAAAGACTGGATTATGATAGAGGTAATAAAGGTGGAAGGAGAACCTATTAATGCAATTCTATGATACGTATGATTCGCCCATTGGTTTGATTAAAATAACAGAGAAAGATAATTACATTATTTCAATAAGTCTAAATAATACAGAAGCAGTAAATAACGAAGTACGAAAGGAAACGACCAATATTGCTTTAGTAAAGAGACAGCTTATGGAGTACTTTCAGGGAGAAAGGCAACAATTTTCTTTTCCAATGAGATGGGAAGGGACGTCCTTTCAACAAAGTGTATGGCGCACCTTGCAGGAGATTCCATTTGGTGAAGTATGGACATACAAGGATGTAGCAAGTAGAATCGGAAACCCAAAAGCAGTTCGTGCGGTTGGAATGGCAAATCATAAAAATCCGTTGGCAATTGTCGTTCCCTGTCACCGGGTAATTGGTTCAAATGGGACGTTGGTTGGATATGCAGGCGGGCTTGATATGAAACAACAGCTCTTAGAATTGGAGAGGAAACAGAACAATGTATGATGAAATCTCCAAAATACTGCATGAGGAATCCGACGAAGAATATCGGATTTTTTCATCAAAATTATTACCTGGTGTCAACAATATTTTAGGCGTTCGTATACCTTCCCTAAGAAAAATCGCAATGCAAATAGCGAAAGAAGACTGGAAGAGTTTCTTACGTAAGGCAAGCAATGAAACGTTTGAAGAAACGTTATTGCAAGGATTTGTCATTGCGTATGCAGAGATGGATTTGAGTGAACGTTTTAGCAGAATAGGGCAATTTGTACCC
This sequence comes from Lachnospiraceae bacterium, assembly GCA_047242405.1. Classification (GTDB taxonomy): domain Bacteria; phylum Bacillota; class Clostridia; order Lachnospirales; family Lachnospiraceae; genus Fimimorpha. Next base: position 4,230 of record JBKTKK010000068.1, read on the forward strand.
CACATTGACAACTGGTCCATCTGCGACAGTTTTTGTAATAGTCTTAAATTTACCTTACAGAACAAAAAGGAAGTTTGGGAATTTTTGCAGCCTTATTTTCTATCCGATAAACCGTATCATTTGCGTTTTGCAATCGTTATGTTATTAAACTACTATATAGAAGAAGAATTTTTAGACCCAATCTGTAAGATTTTAGAGTCAATTCATCATGATAATTACTATGTTAAGATGGCAGTTGCCTGGGCAATTTCTACTTGTTTTGTAAAATTTCCAGATCAGATGTTAACTTATTTAGAGGGTTGTAAGTTGGACACTTTTACATACAAAAAAACGGTACAAAAGATCCATGAATCCTATAAAGTTAGCAATGGATTTAAGCAGCAACTAAAAAAGCAAGCAGCTGAGAAAGGAAAGCTATTAGGCTGATTTATAAATAAGGCGATATTTTTTCTATAAATGTGAGGCTATCTTCTGTATGGGCGGATAGTAAAAGAGGCTCTTCGAGTCCAAAGGAAAGAATCCCCAATAAAGATTTGCCATCAATTTTAGCATTTTCTTTTGTAAGTTCAATTTTATAAGGAAGTCGCGTCATTTGCTCAACAAAAACACCGACTTGTTCCATGGAATGAAATTTAACGTTTACCAATGTCATGGCAATCATCTCCTACTATTTTATGTAGAAAAATACTATGTTCTTATATAAATGATTGCCAATTTGTATAGAAATATGCGAATAATTCTTTGGAATGTTGGAAATACAGGTAAAAATGAAAGGTAGAAATGATGATACGGAAAATTCAATACAATTCTCCTGTTGTGTTAACCTTTGTTGCTATTTCTTTTTGCACATTACTATTAAATGAATTAACAAATGGCTTAACAAATCAACTATTCTTTTCGGTGTATAGAAGTTCCTTGCTAAAACCACTTACCTATTTTCGTCTCTTTGGCCATGTGCTCGGCCATGTAAACTGGGAACATTATGTATCTAATATGATGTATATTTTATTGTTAGGCCCTATGCTTGAGGAACGTTATGGCGGTAAAAATCTAATCTTTATGTTTGGCATTGTAGCAGTTACAACAGGAATTTTGAATATGATGTTTTTTTCAACCGGGCTGCTCGGTGCAAGTGGTATCGTATTTATGATGATCATATTGTCTTCCATTGTAAGTAAGCAACAAGGAAAAATCCCGCTAACATTAATTCTCGTTGCCTTACTTTTTATAGGGCAAGAAGTGATCACTGGAGCAACAATGAAGGATCATATATCCCAATTTGCCCATATTATTGGAGGACTTTGTGGCGGTATAATCGGTTTTTCTTTTCGTAACAATCGCAGTTAAAAGTGTAAATAAGGAAGGGGATGAAAAAATGGCAGAAATAAAATATGATATTATAAAAGAGATAGCAGTATTATCAGAGAATGCCAAAGGTTGGAAAAAAGAATTGAATCTTATCAGCTGGAATGGGGGAACCCCCAAATATGATTTACGAGATTGGGCACCAGAACATGAAAAAATGGGGAAAGGTGTCACAATGACAAAAGAAGAAGTTTTGCAGTTAAGAAAGATTCTTTTGGAAATGCAATAGTTAATTTCTACAAAGCGCAGAAGAAAAGAGGTTCTGCGCTTTGTACTTAATCTAATAAGCCAATATTTCATACCCTTCATTAGTCACTGCTATGGTCACTTCCCACTGGGCGGATGGCAAACCATCATCGGTATAGATGGTCCAACCATTTTCGGCGTCTTCCCATACGCTATCTTTCCCCATATTTACCATAGGTTCTATCGTAAATACCATGCCAGGTACCATAAGCATTTCAGTTCCCTTTTTCGAAACATAACTTACAAACGGTTCTTCATGAAATTCCAATCCGACACCATGGCCTCCGATATCTCGTACGATCGTATAACCATTCTTTTTTGCATGTTGGTGAACTGCATATCCCATATTCCCTAACGGGGTCCATGGAATAACATGTTGTATTCCAACTTCTACGCATTCTTTTGCGGTATCTACAAGCTTTTTCTTTTGCTCGCTGACATGACCAATACAGAACATTCTAGAAGAATCAGAAAAATAACCATTATATATTGTAGACACGTCAACGTTTACAATATCGCCATCCTTTAAGATTGTGGTAGGAGAAGGGATTCCGTGACATACTTCATCATTTATTGATGTACAAACACTTTTTGGAAACCCATGATAATTTAAAGGTTCGGGGATGCCTCCCAACCGTTTCGTTTCATCATATACCATACGGTCAATTTCTTCCGTAGTCATTCCTACCTTTATATTGGAAGCAATGTAATCTAAAACGGCGATATTTCGTTTTCCACTTTCACGAATCCCATCGATTTGTTCTTGCGTTTTAATGATATTTCTTGGAGGAATATGTGTCCCCTGTCTTTTGAAATTGAGGAGTTTATCATCAAACGCTGCATGACAGTGTTTGTATTTCTTACCACTTCCACACCAGCAAGGTGCGTTTCGTTCTATTGTATGATTTGTCAATTTTGTCACCATCCATTCTATATTATTAAGCATTCATTCGATAATGTTTCGGTGTACATCCGTAACGGGAAACAAATGCTCTTGTAAAAGATTCTTGTGAAAGATATCCGTATTTAATTGCGATATCCAGTATACGCAAGTTTGAGTTTTTCAATTCTTGGCTAGCTCGTTCCAGACGTTGCTGTTTCCAATAGCTTTTTATCGTAATTCCTGTCATTTCATGAAATTTTGTAGAACAATAATAAGGAGAATAACCAAAATAAGAGGAGAGCTCAGATAAAGATATCGTATCGGTTACTCTGCTATCAATCCAGCACTTCATATGTTCGATTACTTGTTGAGACAAATGTACCACTCATTTCTTTCATATTTTTTCTTTCATCTTTATTATAACAGAATTAGGAGAAAAGTTTTGATTATAGTTGTGTTTTTTAAATGAAAGTTTTAAGTGTGACTATTTGCAATTGCGTAAAGCTATGTTATAATAAGTTGTCAAAACAGAGTAGAAATCTGTGCGTTAAGTGCTGTCTGAACGGGGAGTTGTCAGATGGACGAAAGGGTAACCTGCGGTACAGATTTCGCATCCCACTGTTACATAATATGCGCGGAGCGAATTTGTTAATTGGACATCTCTCCTTTCATTATGTAACGGCGTGATAGATCTGGGGATTGTTACAAATAGAAGGAGGTTTATTATGTCAAACGTAACATGGAAATCTATTTTCCCTTTGTCACCCGATTACTGGAAAAGTGCAGCCTCGGAGGTAAAGAATCCGAAAATGCTAGCATTAGCTGCGTTATTTACAGCATTAAATATTGTGCTAGCTTCCTTCTTTATCCCAGTTGGAGAAAGTTTACGAATTTATTTCACCTTTTTCGTAAAAGCACTCGGAGCAATGATTTATGGACCGGTCCTAGCCCTATATACAGGGTTTATCGGTGATATTTTAGGCTATGTCATTCACCCAACCGGCCCATTTTTCTTTGGTTATACCATTTCATCTATGCTAGGATCCATGGTATATGGATTGTTTTTCTACCGAGCGAAGGTAGGGGTGGTGCGAATTACCGTTTGTAAGATAACGGTTAATTTATTTATAAACATTCTTTTAGGTTCATTATGGAGTGCTATGCTGTATGGGAAGGGATATTATTATTATTTTGTAAAAAGTGCAATTAAAAATGTCACTCTTTTACCTTTTGAAGTACTGACTTTGCTCGTGTTTTTCCATGTAATGATACCTATTTTAACATCGACTCGGTTATTTCCGAATATAAGTCAGGTAAAGAACAGCTGGTTACTTAAATTGAAAAGGTTTTAACGAGAGATTCCAATTCACTTCACAGAAAGAAGGGTGAGAGAATGAAAATGAAAAAAGTATTACTATGCGTAACTTTAGTTTTGATTCTTGTAATGACTGGTTGTACTAGAAGGCAGACGGATGAAACTTCATTGGGAGTGGATTTTGCAAGTCAATCAGAAATGGATGATTCAACGGCAGCTGTGCGTGATACTTTAAGTGAAAGTAAAGGAAAAGAAACGCAGACACAATATGTAGATCCCGAAATTGTGGATGCAATAGACGGGAACACGCTTGGAATTGTCGCACAAAGTGCATTACTTTATGATGTAACAGATGATCAAATTCTAGTATATAAAAACATACATCATGCAGTCTATCCAGCAAGTACAACCAAACTACTTACCGCCCTGGTTGCAATGGATTATATCCCTGCAGATGCCGTTATAACAGCAGGAGATGAATTGGATCTTGTTGAACCAAATTCTAGTTTAGCCTATATTCAAAAGGGGCAGCAATTAGATAGAGACACATTGTTAGAGGCACTGCTGGTACCATCGGGAAATGACGCAGCCTATATAATAGCTGCCTATGTTGGCCGCATCGCTGCAAATAATCAGGAATTAAGTGTTACCGATGCGGTCAATCAATTTGTTTTAGCCATGAATCAAAAAGCAGAGCAGCTTGGGATGAAGGAAAGCCACTTCTCAAATCCAGATGGATATGATGATGCGGCACAGCAGGTGACAGCAAAGGACTTGATGATTTTGGCAAGAGAGTTTATAAAAAACCCAGTACTTTTAGACGTAGTTGGTAGGAGTAATGTGGATGCAACATTTGCATCTGGAGAAGTGATATCATGGGAAAATACCAATGAACTGATTGCTCCAGCAAGTGTGAACTTCATGGATAATTGTTTCGGAATTAAAACCGGAAGCAGTGCAGCAAGTGGGTATTGCTTGGTCAGTGCGGCCTCCTATAATGGAAATCAATATATTAGTGTAGTTATGAATTCGTCTAAGGAAGGAAGATGGAGCGATTCAAAGACGTTATTATCATACCCGCAATCGTAATTAAAAGGAAGGTATCCATGACATTACAGCAATTGAAATACGTAATTGAAATTGTTAATTGTGGCTCCATTAGTGAGGCTGCTAAGCGACTATTTATAAC
>JBKTKK010000069.1:0-9205 GCA_047242405.1 Lachnospiraceae bacterium
AATGTTCCGTATAGCCTCACGCGGTACCTTCATTGGATTCCTACTTAGTACTACGAGATTTGCGTGTTTTCCCTCATTGATGGTGCCCTTACGATCGGCTTCTAAACATTCATGGGCAGCACTTTGTGTAAATTCTTCGATACGTATCAACACCTGCAAGCTCTACTAACATTTTTGCAAGCTTAGACTTCGGTTCCGTTGCATAAGCAGGAGCCATGAAACACATCTTTTCAGCCCAAAGGCCATTAGCAATCGTTTCATACTCGTTCCTAGATGCTGTAATAAAGAATAATTTTTATAATCTTTTCATACTTCAAAAAACGCTTCGATTACTTCGATCGGAGTTGGTATTAGTTTTTTATTGACCCAACCGTTTTGGGTTGCGAAATACCATAAAAATAAAATGACTGCTACTGTTCCAAGGGAAATTAGTTTTTCAACTGATAGCTTCGTTTTCTTCACACACGCGCCTCCTTCTTTCAAACAAATCAAAAACGGAGCCAATCCATTGATTAGCTCCGTTGCTATTGTAATATTTTTTCAGTTGATGAGGATGTTCCTGTTCTTACTCGATAGGAGTTTAGTAAAGGAACGACAAATATCTTGCCATCTCCATGGTTATTTGTACTGTTTACCTCCATTAACTTATGTACTATGGCATCTGCCCTTTCTTCTTCTACCTCAATAATAAAGAGTCGTTTGGATAATAATTTCGTTTTTATTATGGATCCATCTGGTAGTACAGTACTTACCGGCTTTTTGCCTCTTCCAGCGACTTTCACACAAGTAAAACCTTGCTGGCCAACTTCTAAAAGTGCTTTTTTTGTTTCTTCCGTTTTATTCGGCCTTACAATTGCAATGATTTCTACCATAGATTTCACCTACGCCCCCAACTTGTAACCCCTTTTGTTTTCCTCGACCATATACATCCATTCGTGTAACCGCTGGGTAACCGGCATCAATTAATGCTTCTAAAACTTCTTCAACTTTTTCAGGCCGAACAATTGCTCGGATCATCTTCATACATACCAACCTCCCCTTCCCTTCTTCTCATCCATTTGAATTGATGATAGTTGGTATTATAAATAACTCTGAAACGAAAGGCAATGGATTGGAAAATAAAGATTTTTGTGCACCTATACAATAAATTAATAGTTGCATAATTAACCACGATCTGTAAATACAAATAAAAAAGCTCACGAGTGATTATGAAACTGGGGTATCTCCTTTAAGATAGACCAAAAATCTAACGATTGGAGGGCAGTTTACACCGGTGGGCATTTTTATATGTATATTAAATTTTGCAACGTTCTTTATGTTTGCCTTTCAAAAGGAGTGCCTGTTATCGGTATCTCATTATACCATTCTTCAAAATTAAAATTTTCAATTTTATAGTTTTTATTATTAATAGACATCCCGTTTTTATAAACAACAACTTCCTGTTCTATTTTATCTTTATTATAAATGACTACTTCACCTGCTTTATCTAACAAAGTGTCCTTTGTCCCAACAACCTTTAATTGATTTAAAGAAACGATAACATGATTCGCTTCTTGCGTAGAACCATCAATCGTCTTCGTTGTATTATTAATATTATTTACAACTATAATCGTCTCAACTTGATTTGTTGAGAGGTCAAGACGATCTGCTTTATTTTTGCTACTTCCCCAAACAAAGGTTATGGCTATTATTACTACAAAAGAAATAAATAATAAACCCGCTGTTTCAATGTTTTTTTTACCTTGTTCCATAGATAGCCCCTCCCGTTCTCCCATATTTTATAACTATATCGTATCGTATAATCCAATACGTGTCAATACATTAACGAATAAAGGAGAATCAGCCGGATTTTGGTGCGCGGTTCGCAAGGTCGGTGGGGAGCATATTCTGCCTAATATTCGAAAAAATCCCCTCTTTAATGCATCACATTAAAGAGGGGATTCCAATTTATATCAACTAAAACTCAACCGTAATCTTCGTATGAATTTGTAAGCCGTTACAGTAAGTTATAACTCTTGGCGGATTCGTAACACGTACAGAAACATTTTCAATTACTACGTTACCTTGTGGATCATAAAATGTAGTACTGTCTTGCGTAGAAACTTTTTGTAAATTTCCCCAACTATTTCGATAAATCACACAAATGCTATACTCGACAATAATTGCTCTACCAGATGGAGTATCTCTAACTGCCTTTGATATAACTCTTATTATGCAGTCTTCAATACTTAAAACATTGTTGCCATTAAGTTGTATCCGTTTACATATTCGTTTACACTTACAGATTCCTTGCTTTGGAGGACAAGGTTTTATTTTTACCACACAGGCACTACTCTCGCCCTCTATAACCCGACCATTCGCTATACCTGTAACATGGGCAACATTAATAAACTCTTTCACATTGAATCCCTCCAAAGGGGCAAAGCCCCTCTTAGTTCTTATAGCCCATAATCTACGCTATATTTGATTGTGAAAATATCGCCTGGGTTTAAATCAGGAATTACAATTTCACCCTGACTTGGATCATGGTCAAATGGATTACCTGGGTTATTTACGCCATTAAGTGCATAGAATGTGGTATTTGCTACATAGGTTCCAGCGCCATTGGCAAGGTTATCGTCAAAGTCAAAATCAGTAATCTTAACATCACCAGTATTTTTAACTGTAACGGTGTATACCCTTACCGTGTCACCAGCTGATACATAACATTTATCTACAGCTTTCGTAACCTCTAAAGATGGATTGCTACAACGAAGAGTCCAAGTCTTGGATTCCGTTGTTACACTTTGCGTTTCCGCACATGTTCCATTAAAGTAAACAACGGCATGTGCTGTGTTTGTAAGATTTCCACAAGAATTTACCCTTACGGTATATGAAATGGATTTACTCTGGCCTTTTGCTAGAGCTCCTGCGTCAAATCCAGCTGCAAGTATGGCAGCGGTAAGCCCAGCTGGATTTGAAGCTACTATTTGAAGACCTGCAGGTACACTATCAAAAAATACGACTCTAGTAAAATCAACAGTTGAATTATTCGTAACGGTCAATGTGTAGGTTACCTGATCGCCAACTTGCACATTTGTTTTATTTGCTACTTTCGTAAAGTTGGTTTTAATGCAGTGCACCGTTTGTGAATCATAATCTGATATTTGAGTAGGGGTGTCATTTTCATTTAACTTATATTCACCACTTGCTGTAGCTGTATTTACAAAATCGCTTTCACACGGTCTCGTACTGACATCAGTTACTTCTAAATCATAATCAAACATATACTTAGCTCCCTTTTCTAATCTATCAATTATTATTCCTGTTTCTATATTTGGATCACCACCAACGGGTGGTGTAACGATTAGCGAATCTGCTATTATACTCATACCATCTGGGATTAAATCTACTACATTCACTTCTGTAATGTCTACATCACCGGTATTCGTTAATACTAATTGGTAATGTACAATTCTTGATCCCGGATCAGTACCGACATTTACACAATGTTTTGATGCCGTTTTCTCCAGATCGATTTCTGGTCTTCTTGGAAAACAAACCTGTTCATTGCTATATGCAAAATAAGGATTCTGCTGCAAACTATAATGATATCTTGCAGTCGCATAATCTCTATACTCCGTGATACCAGCAATTGTATCTACACGTAATTGAAATTCAACTTTTACTGGTGTTTGATCGGTAGTAATATTGCCTAGCGGTACCCCTCCTACAATTGATGCATTTGGGTTTACTACATCGTTAACTTTTACACTTCCTGAAACAAAACTCATTCCAATTGGAATCGTGTCGGTTAAGGATACATTTTCTGCAGTTGCTGTACCAACATTGTCAACATAAACGGTATAATCTACGATACTGCCTACTGTTACGTAGGTACTGTGAATTTGCTTTGTCAATACTAATTTGGGTTCACGGGTATCTATAACTATCGCTGCACCATTAATAAGTATACTATCGCCTTCTGTACTAATGGTCAGAAGTGCCGAGTTTTTATTTTTATCAATATGATTAGATGCATCGACTCTGGTAATATCCCAACCTTGTCTCGCACCGCTAACACCGGTATATTGTGACGTCTGGCCAATACGTGTATGATTTGTTGTTCCGAAAGTACCTGTTGTAACTAAATTCCCATCATTCCCATTAATCTGGGATGGGAAAAAATTATTTACCGGATTATTTGGTCCGGACAGTGGCGTGTTAATTAAGGGATTTCCAATGGTACCAAAATAAGCATTTTCACCCGTTAAGTTATAATCACCTTCTGCAGCACTTAATAAAAGACTTGCAGTAATATCATCGAGATCAGGGGTTACAAAATTTGTTAGAGTAATTTGCGTTGGTGGCTGATTTTGTTGCACTGCTACACCACCTACGTAAAGAGAGACACTTTTAAATGGCACAGCTGTATTCGGATATTCATAAATAACAGCTAACGTCCATCCCACGCATCCCGATTCACGGGAGGTAGAATCATTTAAGTCTAGATAGGCAGGTATTCTCCCTGCATAGTAGACGCCATTACCAGCGCTTTTTACGTAATCGGTTACAATAGCAGAGCGCGTATATGCTCTAACATTTGAATTTGCCACTAAAACTTCATTATTTTTTGTATTATTGTCTGGCTGAACTTCAATTTCGCTCGCATTTGGTCCCTTAAATATTATTTTATTATCTAATAAACTATTAATATTTCCACCATCTGTACTGGAGTTTCCACTCCAAATGAGTTCTGCATAGACTATCTGTGTAGTTGCGGGTAACTGCAATACAGCTGTAGATTTATTTAATAAATAATCACAAGTTGTTCCATTGGTAAACCCACCACAAGTCTTTGTTGTATCAGTTGTGATAAATGTTCCTGCGATTCCTAAAGTGCCAGGACTTCGTACAGGATTCTGTTGTGTGATTGGCCTTCTCGACAATCCCAAGGTGTTGCCGACAAAAGTTATATCGCCATAAATTCTTTCTGAAAATCGAGTTATTAATGACATGATACGCAATCCTTTATGATAGTCTACACTATATATATATTCATTCTGTTTCTTTTTGTTACTAAAAGATGGGACATGCCATAGAATTACCGCTCTGTTTAACTTTTCATAACGGAAGTCCTTGTAGAAATTTATGTGTTAAAGCATTTAACATGAAGATGAATGAACAGATGATAGCAACTATCATTGTATATAGGAAGGTGATTATGATAAATAAAGTAGTAACAATAGCGGTGTCAGGTGTTACGGCAGATGGAAAAACAACGATAATAAACGAACTCTTGAGAAGTGCTAAAAAACAGGCGGAAAAACCGCCTGCTCATGACATAACTTTCTGTAACTGTTATAGATAAAACAAGGGTGAAAAGCTGATTTTTCAAGCCTTTCACCCATTCTTATCATAGAAGAACCTTATTTAAAGACTTTTCTTCATACTCTCTTTTAACCTGATCGAAGAAGTATTTCCCCGTATGTTTATCTATCGATATGCTATCCAAGGGCCAACCTGGGTGCCTTAATTCATGTACGTCACTTACCATATAAAAAGTACTTGCCTTTGTCGCTTCACTATTTTCCATAAAACTACTTATTTTACCTCGATCATATACAGCAACACCATCTAAATAATGGCTTAGTACCTTGCCCCCAAGAGACGCAACTAACTTGGAATAGTATTGAATCATTTCCTCATCATTTAGACGAATCCCTTGGGGTGTTCGTATATGGAGCCCTGGCTGTCTCCCATCGTCTAGGGGGATACCATCCATAAATAATCCCGAACTTTTCTCTATTTTTTAGTTGAGAATCCTAACTTTTTCTATTTCATCATAAACGCGTTGTCGTAAATCGATTAAATATTGTGCCTCTTTTGGATAATCAAAAAAAGTAAAGGCTTCCTTTCTGCCTGTTTTTATTAACGCTAAAACATGGTCTCTAGAAGTTAACGCTTCCAATTGCTTCAATGCTGCCTGATCCACAAAGGCATCGTAAAGGACTTCCCCTCGGATCGAGCTATATGCTTTTCCGTCTTCTGCGGGATAAACAAGAAAGGCATCCCCTGATGGGAAAGTATAATTGGCATGAGTGACAATATAAGGGTTAATGTGCTTTAAAGAACCTGCTGTGTTATAAAAGTTGTAACCCCAATGAAGGAACCCCTTCACCCGATGCACATACATAAGCACACCAAGAATTCGGTTTCGATAACTTGGTTGGGCAAAGAATCGATTGGGTACGTCCACGCATTGTCCGCAGCAATAGTAGGTCCAAAGATTATCAATGTTTAGTTCCTCAAAGTTATGAAAAGAATCGACGGAAGGAATAGGATTTGTTACAAGGCCCTCTTTATAATAAGCCACGTCACTTAAAGCATCCATAATAGTTGCTCCCTCAAGCAAGTCAAGTACCAGTTCCCTCGCCTTCTTATATGTTGCCAGATGATTAAGGGATGGCTCATCGGAAATATGATAGATTGTATGTTTCTCATCGTAACCAAGCGCTACTAATTCTTTTCGTAACGCGGGAATATAGCATTCTAGAAAATGACGATATCTACAATCATCACTCTTCACGTCCCATCCAAAAATCTGTTGATACTTGCCATTTACCGTTGCCATAATCTTGGGAGTTGCAAAGGCTCCCCATTGACTGAAAAAGTGAGGGATTTCTATATAAGAAATTTGGTTTTCTTTACATATTTTGCACCATCGCTCTAGTTTGGAAAAGTCAAAAGAATAAATTCCGTCATGGACATTGATGTCAACCAGCTGTACCGTTTTACGCTCATGCCCGACTGCAGTATCAATAGGTGGCGTAAATACTGGAGTTAATAAGGCGTTGATTCGTAACTCTTTTCCGGCCATAGCAATAAAATTAGATACAATCTCCCAGTGTCTTTCACTAAATACCTCTTCCTCATAATAAGCAGCTAATCCATCACAATGGAACCATTCCGTATGAACGAGCTCTTGTTTCGGTAACGGGCTATCAATTACTTTAACAGAAAAAGGAATCGTAACTGCTTCGTCCGTATTTTCAGACTTTTTCCTCAAGGATATCGATAGCTCCATATTATAAGTTCCACTGTTTTGTTCCATTGGAATCGTAAGATCAATCCAAATACTCCGATATTGGTTTGTAATTGGGCGTATTGTTTCGCCAGGTTTCATAGGCACTAACAAATCTGGAAACATACCTGGTGCGGTTGTCAGATATCCCTCATCCTGTTTTCCATAGGCAGGGAAATCGGATGGGATAAGTTCAACTTTACGAAGTCTAAAAAAGTCCTTTAATTCTCCTCTTATTTCAATAAGAAATTCATCTTGGGGAACATATTCCACCTTCTCCTTTTTGTAATATACAAACTGAAAAGCAATTTTTTCTCCCTGAAATGCAGATCGTGTATTCGTTGATACTATAGTAGGTCGCTTAACTGGAAATACTTTCTCTAGAGAACTCGTAAAAAAAAACTCATAATCTTTCATAGCTATTCCCCCTTGCACCGTATTTAATCATAACTTTATCCTAGCATAGGCGACGAAAATAAGAAAGAATAATTTACAACTTCTTCCATTTTATTAAGCCGAGCAAAAATCTCGATCTGATACAAAAACAGAAAGAACAAGTCTTAGGATTCCAACATCCCAGACCTGTTCTTTCCTTCATAGCCATTCTTTACCTTTATTCTAAGTCTTCCCCATTCGATGCAATTACTTTTTTATACCAATAAAAGGAGTCTTTTTTTCTACGATTCAGATTACCGGTTCCATCATCATATTTTTCCACATAGATCATACCATATCTTTTTGCCATCTCTCCTGTGGATGCACTCACTAAGTCAATACATCCCCATGGTGTATATCCTATTAAATTCACTCCATCTTTTACCGCTTCTTTCATTTGCAGAATATGTTCCCGTAGGTAATCAATACGATACGAATCATGAATACTTCCATCTTTTTCCAATGTATCGACTGCACCAAGCCCATTTTCCACAATCATAATCGGAAGCTCATAACGGCCATAGATTTCATTTAAGGCATAGCGTAGGCCCTTTGGATCAATTTGCCATCCCCAATCACTTGCTTTCAAATAAGGATTCTCAACCCCTCCTAACAGATTCCCGGAAACTTTTTCCTGAGAAGAGTCCGTAGACACACAATGACTCATATAGTAACTGCATGTATAAAAATCTACCGTTCCCTCTCTTAAAATTTCCAGGTCCTCTTCCTGCATAACAACCTGGATCTTATGCTCTTCCATATAGCGCTGTGCATAATAAGGATATTCTCCTCGAATCTGAACATCCGAACAAAACCAGTTCATCATCTGCATTTCTTTCTGTGTAGCAATTACATCATCGGGATTACATGTAAGCGGATACATCGTACAAAACAGATTCATATCCCCCACTAAAAACTGTGGATAATTCTCATGCGCATATTTCACTGCTTTTGCACTTGCCACAAACTGATGATGTAGTGCCTGAAAACGTTCCTGTGGATTATCCGGTACTTCTGTAATAGCGCCAGAGTATCCTCGAATCGTCCCTAGGGAAAGTACACTTCCCATTGGCAGAATACCAGAGTTGATTTCATTGAAGGTCAACCAGTACTTTACTTTGTTTTGATATCGATCAAAAATCGTTTTACAATATCTCACATAATGATCGATACATTCTCTGCCTTCCCACCCATTGTATTTCTCAACCAACGCATATGGCATTTCATAATGAGAAATTGTCACCAAAGGCTCGATTCCATACTTCTTACATTCATCAAAAACATTGTCATAAAATGCTAGCCCTTCTTCATTCGGGCTCTGCTCCATACCAGTTGGAAATATTCTACTCCATGCTATTGACAACCGGAAAACTTTAAATCCCATCTCCGCAAATAATGCAACATCTTCTTTATAATGATGATAAAAATCCGTAGCCTTATGGCTTGGATACAAAGTATTTTCTTCCAAAACAGCAGTAATCCTTTTCGGAGTTTTGTGTGTGCCGTTGGTACACATATCTGATACAGAAGGTCCTTTTCCTCCCAGATTCCAAGCTCCTTCATACTGATTTGCTGCTGTTGCTCCCCCCCATAAAAACTCACTGCAAAATGTTTTCATTTTTTTTCCTTTCCACGAAACAATTGACTATTGTACTTTTAACAAATCTTCGCCTACCTGAATTTCCCCTGTTTTCAATACTTCAATCT
>JBKTKK010000070.1:0-8914 GCA_047242405.1 Lachnospiraceae bacterium
CAGTTAAAGGAGTATGTTGAAACGAAACTAGAAGAGCGAAAAAAATATCTGGATCCAATTTGGGAAAAGATCAAAGGGGAGCTAAGTAAGTGTACGGAGGATGAAAGGGTACTGACCCAATTTTTATACGCCACCATGCCTTTAAGGGATGCAGGGGAGTATGACTTTGAAGTCTTTTATTGTTACGTTACCCATTCTTTATGGTTAAGAGAGCATGTGGAGTGGTGTGCATTTTTACCAGAAGATATCTTTTTGCATTATGTCTTATACTATCGTATCAATTCAGAAGATATTTGTGATTGCCGCAAGTTTTTTTATGAACAGTTAAAAGATCGAATTGAAGGGCTTACGATAAAAGAAGCAGTTTTAGAAATCAACTACTGGTGTGCAGAAAATGCAACCTATGAAGCTTCTGACAGCCGAACAAGTGGACCCATGACCGTTTACCGATCGGGCAAAGGCCGTTGTGGGGAAGAATCGACATTTACGGTGACCGCTCTACGCAGTGTAGGTATTCCTGCCAGACAAGTTTATACCCCTAGATGGGCCCATTGCGATGATAATCATGCATGGGTAGAAGTTTATTTGGAGGGAAAATGGTATTTTCTAGGGGCCTGTGAACCAGAGGAAGTGTTAAATAAAGGTTGGTTTTCAAATGCGTCCAGTCGCGCGCTACTCATACATAGCCGTACCTTTTCAGACTTTGTCAGCGATGAAAAAGAAGAGTGTATTGGAAAAGAAGATTTACTAGTCTTTTATAATAATACAGCAACCTATGCCCATACAAAATTGTTTACCTTTCAAGTAATCGATTCCAATGGAAATTATGTACCCAATGCTAAAATATCCATTGAAGTGCTAAACATGGCGGAGTTTTATCCGATTGCCACCCTTTATACAAACGAAAAGGGGAAGGCACAAATTACCCTCGGCCTTGGGGACATTTTTGTATTTGTTACGAAAGAGGCATTCTTTACTAAGCAGATGGTATCTCCTCAAAAATACGATCGAGTGGAATTGATATTAACAAGTCGATTCGATAAGGACGATTGGAAACAAGGGGAGTGGGAATCATTTGAAATTGAAGCGCCTAAAGATGCGCAAATCAATCAGGTAGCCACAACGAAAGTGCAAAACGTAAGAAGACGGGAACGCCTTGCCTTTGCCAACAAAAAACGAGAAAATCGTATGAAATCATACTTTCAAGCGGAAAAGGCAGAAGCATTTCCAGAAGAAACAGAGATTTTTCACATGGCAAAAGGAAACTTTGATGAGGTGTACCAGTTTTTAGCTAGGGATACAAATCCAGATCGTAAAGCTTTGCTTCGTACCCTATCTATCAAAGACTATAAAGATTTAAAAGCAGATATATTAGAATCTCATTTACTAGAGGCATCAAAGTTTAAAAAGGATTATCCAGAGGAAATCTATCACAACTATGTTTTATGCCCACGCATTTATCGAGAAGAGTTAACCTCGTTTCGACCTTATATAATAGCGTATTTTACAGAAGAGGAAAAAGGATCCTTCCAAAAGGATCCTTCCAAAATATGGGCTTATATTGGCGAACACATTTCCTATACAAAGGAATTGGATTATTCAATGCTCTGTGCGACGCCCATAGGATGTTTGAAGATGGGTGAAGGAAGTCCATTAAGTAAAAAGATATTGTTTGTTGCTATATGCCGAAGCCTTGGAATTGCAGCCCGAATCAATCCAGTAAACCTATGGCC
This sequence comes from Lachnospiraceae bacterium, assembly GCA_047242405.1. Lineage (GTDB taxonomy): Bacteria > Bacillota > Clostridia > Lachnospirales > Lachnospiraceae > Fimimorpha. The sequence continues at coordinate 1,734 of JBKTKK010000070.1, forward strand.
GGAGTATTATAAAGACAAAGACTTTATTCGGATGAAAGGTCAGGAAGCAGCGGCGAGTGAAAGAATAGAAGAAAAACGGGGCTACCTAAGACTTAAGGTGGAAGATGGAAGCCAGTGGGGCTATTATCAAAATTGGACCATAGCAAAACTTAATGAGGGGCAATTTGAAACCCTAAACTACTATGGCATTACTTTTGAACAGAACCAGCTGACCTTAACTTTAGAGGTAGGGACGTATCGTTTGATTACGACGAGCCGCATGCCAAATGGAAACCAGCACGCTTCTTTGGTTACAATTTCAATTTCGGAAGAAAAAACGGAAGAAATATATATGGTGTTACAAGAAAATAGTATGGAAGATATGCTTGTGAATTTTGATATACCAGATTTTGAAGTGGAAGAAGGCGGTGGCGTTACGTGCAGTATGAAAGATTTAGTAGGAAATCAAGCTGCAATGATTGCCTTTTTAGAAGAAGGAGCAGAACCGACAGAGCATGTATTAAATGAGATGCTTCAGTCAGCGGAAGATTGGAATGAACTTGGTACGAAACTTGTATTCATTTTAAAGGATAAGTCTGCCTTAAATAATGGTACACTGAAAAAGACAAGGAAGCAGTTAAATAATTGCCAAGTTCTTTTTGATAATAATTTCGATCAGGTAGAGCTCCTTGCAAGAAGAATGTATGTGGATCCAGAAAAGCTCCCTCTCCTCCTAGCGTTAAAAGAGGGGATGGTAGCGGTCTATGGCTGTAGTGGATATAATGTGGGGAGTGTCGATTTAATGTTGAAAATACAAAAGAGATGGTAGATTCAGGTCATAATCGCGTTTACTAGGAGGGTGCAATGAGAGAGCAAAAGACAAGTATCGTAATTGTATTAAATATAGTGGGAATTTTTCTCTATACCGTAGGACTTTGTATATTTGCAGCACCAGCAAACATTGCACCCGGTGGGGCAAGTGGTATTGCCATTTTGGTTCATTATGTAACTGGTTTTCCCATTGGGTTGTTGTTCTTTCTTTAATCTTCCACTTTTATTTTTAGTCTGGTGGAAAAAGATATTTCCTTTTCCTTGTAATAAAGGCAGCAGGAAGTATTATCCTATTATCAATCATGACCGATACGTTAAAACCAATCCTTCCACCGTATGAAGGTAATCCGTTATTAGCGGCTTTATTTGCCGGTGCTTTTATGGGAAGTGGGCTAGCCCTCGTTTATTTAGGAACTTCTGATACGGGTGGAATTACAATGATCGGATTAGTCATACAGAAATTTTTCCCCTATCTACATGTAGGTACTTTAGTTACAGGTATAAATATGGTCATCGTATTGGCCGCCGGTATTATTTACCGAAATATTGATAGTATCCTTTACGCAATTGTTACGGTTTATGTATCTGGTTTGTTTATGAATAAGATTGTTAATAACGCAAATACAAAAAATCTAATCATCGTCATGAGTGAATGTACCGATAAAGTAAGGTGTGTGTTTCTAGAAGAAAAAAAGGGAATTACAATTTTAAAAGGAGAAGGTGGTTATACGAGTGAGACACAACGTGTCATTATGGGAGCTGCCAGCAAAACAGATTGTATGCGGATTCAAAGAAAAATTCAATTCATAGATCCCAAAGCACTTATCATAATTTCTGATGCAAGCAATGTGACAGGGAAGGGCTTTGGGCATATGATTTAGTGGAGTTAGGAACAAGTAGTGTAGCGCATTGGAAAACCTGCTTGCATTGAAGAAAGACGAAAGGATAAGAAGATGATTACGACAACAGAAAAGAGAAACGATAAATTTTTTATAAACTTTGCATGGGAAAAGGATCCAGAAATACGAACATTAAAAATTGGTTTGGAAGATGTTTTTAACGGTGCGTATTTAGAAACGATGTATGTGCCACTTTATAAACAAGCATGCATTTATATTGGTTGTGGAAAGAGAGAGGAAGTTGATTTACTGGCAGTAAAAGAAATTTTTGCTACTATTGCAGCCAAATGTAAGGTGTATAAAATAAAAGAATGTTCGATGGATGTTTCCCGCTTTCTTACTGTATTCGGAAGTGAGGCAGTGGTGCAGATTGTATTAGGTCTTACCCTTGGTAGCTATTCGTATTCTTTTCATAAAGAGAAGGAAGACCAGTGGCAATGCACATACCAATTGGAAAATACAGAAGTAGTTGGAACGAAAGAAGAGATAAATGCCTACATAAAAGAAGGAGAAGCATTAAGTCAGGGAATCCTTTTTGCAAGAGATATGACAAATACACCGGGGAACCACTTGCGTCCCATGGATTTTGAACGGGCAATTCAAGACTATGTGAAAGATTGTGCGATTGAAGTAGAGACAATGGTCTATGGTCAATTAAGGGCCATGGGACTTGAAGCGCTCTATGGGGTAGGCGGCAGTAGTGAATATCCGCCTTGTTTAATGATCCTTCGTTATAAAGGAAATTCAAAAAGCAAGGATGTTTATGGTTTGATTGGAAAGGGTGTGACTTGTGATACCGGCGGGTACTGTTTAAAGGGGGCCAAGTCCATGACAGGAATTAAAGGTGATATGGCAGGAGCCGCAGCTGTCGTTGGTGCAATGCGTGCCATTGCAACGCAAATGCTGTGTGTCAACGTAACGGCTTGCCTACCTTTATGTGAAAACCGAATCTCGCCATCCTCACACTTACCAGGGGATGTCATTACAAGTTATAGTGGAAAGACAATAGAAATCTTAAATACCGATGCAGAAGGCCGATTAATCTTAGCCGATGCCATAAGTTATGGTTTGAAAAATGAAGGCATAACGAAAGTATTAGATATTGCTACCCTTACGGGGGCAGCATGGAGTACACTTGGGTATACCATTGCAGGTGCGATGGCAGATGACGAAAACTTTTACAACTTATTTGAAAACGGCTTAAACAACGCCGCAGAAAGATATCTTCGTTTCCCATTTTACAAGGAACACGAAAAAATGATTCAAAGTGATGTAGCAGATGTGAAAACATAGCGGAGATTGCTGCGGTATCATAACGGCGGGCTTGTTTATCCGCAGCTTCTGTGAAGGAAAACCATGGATTCATTTGGATATTGCCGGTACTGCTTGGTGCCAGCAGCCTAACTTTGCCTTTGAAAGCAAGGGGGCTACAGGGGCTGGTGTTACATCCATATATTACATGATAAAGGGTGCACAAAAATAGTGGAGGGAGTTAATGAAGAAGTTTATTTTAGAGGCTTGTGTGGATCGGGTGGAATCGGCAATAATTGCGACAAGGGCAGGTGCAAACCGTCTTGAACTATGCAGTAACTTGATCATTGGTGGAACGACCCCAACAAAGGCGTTGTTTGAAGAAGTAAAAAAAACTTGTAAAAACCGCATTCATGTACTGATTCGACCTAGATTTGGAGACTTTTGCTATAGCGACTACGAATTTCAGATTTGTTTAAAAGAAGTGGAACAGTTTCGACGTTTACAAGCCGATGGTATTGTAATCGGTGTACTACAGCCAGACGGTAAATTAGACGAAAGACGGATGGGGCAATTGATAGAAGCGGCTGGTTCCATGTCCATCACCTGCATCGTGCCTTTGATGTTTGTGTCGATCCAATGGAAGCATATGAGACGGCAAAAAAACTTGGAATTGATACAATTTTAACCTCCGGTCAGAAGAATTCGTGTCTAGAAGGAATGGATTGCATCAAACAACTGGTCGGAAAGAGTCATAGCGATCGGAGGAGCGGGCAAAAATACGTAGACATTTTAGTCGGTAGCGGGGTAACGAGCCAAGTGATACAAATACTGTATGAAAAAACAAGGGCGACTTCCTATCATATGTCTGGTAAAGAGGTCATTGAAAGTAAGATGCAGTATAAAAAAGAGGACGTTTATATGGGACTTGATACATTTTCAGAGTATGAAATATGGCAGACAAAGGAAGAAGAAATTGAAAAAGCAGTAACAGTTTTGCAGGAATTAAAGGAAGAAGAATAAAAACTAATTTATGAAAGAAAGCCAAAGAAAAAGACAGAAACGGATAAACGAAAGTTCCTTCCTTTTCTGCCTTTTTCTTCTAGATTTTTACAGCATAAAAAAATTGTAATATGAAACAATGATTTAGAGGGTAAAAATAGACGGTTATCTATTATTTTCATTATGTAGGCAATTATCGATGGCGATTACAAGGGCGCAGAAGAAAGCGGCATTATCCGCAGATGGAATCGTAAGTTCATAACTATCGCCCCAAGAAAGCCATTTTTTATGAAGACTGCCAAACAGTTGGCCATTGTGATAAATATCAAAGTCCATATCCATAAAGTCACCTTGAATATCAAAATTGCCATAGCTGCTATCGACGGTCAGTCGAGGCTTAAAAAAGGAAAGCTCCTGCCGGATACAGGCACAGAGAATATTATTCTTATAAATTTCATACTCGGACAAAAACAACTTAAACCTTCCTTTTATGTAAAATAATTCCCGTCCCTGTGTATCACTTAAGTGCATTTTAGCTACCATTGATAAAAATTCACTGCTTACATCAAATACAACATTACCGTATTCATCATAAACATCATATTTATCGGTAAAAGAAAAAATTTTTTGTTTAATATATAGTTTCATATTATCCCTCCATGAATTTTCCTCGTTACTTATATAGTATCGTATCAGTTTTTTTTCAAAATATCCATTACATAATTCTTACATTCTAAAAATTTCCACACAAGTTATTGCGGATAAATAAAAATCATACTTGATAAACATAAGCCAATACTCTATAATATTAGCATATTCGACAAATTAGGAGGAAGAAACCCGTGAATAAAGAGATGGTAATTGTCCTTGACTTTGGCGGACAGTATAATCAGTTAATTGCACGAAGAGTCAGGGAATGCAGTGTATATTGTGAAGTACTCCCGTACAATACAAGTTTAGAAAAGATTAAAGAGATGAATCCAAAAGGAATCATCTTTACTGGTGGACCAGCTAGCGTATATGCGCCAGAATCCCCAACAATATCCAAAGAAATCTTTGATCTTGGAATTCCGGTACTGGGAATTTGCTATGGTGCACAGCTTATGCAGCATCTGTTAGGTGGAGAAGTTAAGAGTGCTCCAGTTCGTGAATATGGAAGAACCGAGGTAGCTGTTGATACTACGTCCAAATTATTTCACGAGGTATCTGAAAATACCATCGTTTGGATGAGTCACACGGACTATATTTCCCGCATGGCAGATGGATTTAAAGTGATTTCTCATTCCAAATCTTGCCCAGTAGCAGCGGTAGAAAATAGTGAAAGAAAACTTTATGCCGTACAGTTCCACCCTGAAGTTGTTCATTCAGTAGAAGGAACAAAGATGTTAAGTAACTTCTTATTTAACGTATGTGAGTGTAAAGGTGATTGGAAGATGGATTCTTTCGTAGAAAGTTCCATTCAGGCAATCCGTGAAAAAGTTGGCGACGGAAAAGTATTATGTGCATTATCCGGTGGGGTTGACTCCTCTGTAGCAGCTGTATTACTGTCAAGAGCAGTAGGTAAGCAGTTAACCTGTATTTTCGTAGACCACGGTCTATTACGTAAAAATGAAGGGGACGAAGTAGAAGAAATCTTTGCGAAGTCTGGCAAATTTGATGTAAACTTTATCCGTGTTAATGCGCAGAAGAGATTTTATGATAAATTAGCTGGTGTAGAAGAACCAGAAGCTAAGAGAAAAATCATTGGTGAAGAATTCATCCGTGTATTCGAAGAAGAAGCGAAGAAGATTGGTACCGTAGACTTCCTTGTACAGGGAACAATTTATCCAGACGTAATCGAAAGTGGACTTGGTAAATCTGCCGTAATCAAATCCCACCACAACGTTGGAGGACTTCCAGATTATGTAGATTTCAAGGAAATTATCGAACCACTTCGCTTATTATTCAAGGATGAAGTACGTAAAGCAGGTTTAGAACTTGGTATTCCAGAAAAGCTTGTATTTAGACAACCATTCCCAGGACCAGGTCTTGCAATCCGTATTATCGGTGAAGTAACCGAAGAAAAGATTAAGATTTTACAAGATGCAGATGCAATCTACCGTGAAGAAATTGCAAAAGCTGGGTTAGATCGTAAGATTGGTCAGTACTTTGCAGCTTTAACAAATATGAGATCGGTAGGGGTTATGGGTGATGAAAGAACTTATGACTATGCAGTAGCCTTAAGAGCGGTTACAACATCCGACTTCATGACAGCGGAAGCTGCAGATCTTCCATGGGAAGTACTTGGAATTGTATCTAACCGAATTGTAAATGAAGTTAAAAATGTAAACAGAGTACTCTACGATTGCACAGGAAAGCCACCAGCAACGATTGAGTTTGAGTAACGGACAGAACCCCGGAAATGCTGATAAAATGGGCATTTCCGGGGTTGCTTTATGCTGTTTGGCTCTAAAATGGCTCAAATTATTTTCTGGGCAGTTATTCTCGGAATAATAGCGGAAGGCTTTTACAATATAAGCAGAAGAACCGTCACCATATTTTGTGTCGGTTATCTTTTTATATAATCACTTATGCGTCAATCAGTACATGAATATAAGGCTTATCAAGAGAAACAGCTCCGCCATTTTCTTGAATTAGCATTATTAACGAATGGACGAGAGACTGTACTTCTGGGGAAGAAATGTCCCTAGATAAATCACTGGTTAATTCTCCATAGAATTTATCAGTCTGTTGTGCAACTTTTTTGGCATCTTCCGATATTTGGGTGTCCATTATTTCTGAAAAATGTTCCAGATTATGTTTCATTGCTTCATTATATTTCTCGATACTGCCAAACTGCTGAATGGCAAGCTTTGCCACCTGGTATTCATCATCTCTAATTTTCTGGATGAACATATCAAAATTTTCAATACTCCCCCAGTGCTGAATGACGGTTTCTGCCTGATTGGATTTGAAATCTTCCAAAGCGTTAATGTAATCAGACAGATCAAACTCTTTAAAGCTCATACATTGTTCTCCTTTCTCAAGACGATCGAGAAGTTGTATAAGCCGGTCAAGTCGATTGCGTTTCAGCAGGAACAGTTCTTTTTGCTTTTTGAAAGCAGCAATTCTGTCAAAATCTGGTTTGTCTAAAATCTGTTTTATTTCTTTTAGTGGAAATCCCAACTCCTTAAAAAATAAGATTTGTTGTAAGGTCTGCAATGCGTTGTCATCATACAT
>JBKTKK010000071.1:0-8913 GCA_047242405.1 Lachnospiraceae bacterium
CCCCCTTTTAATCTTCAGCAGCGGTAGCGCGACGAATATGTATGGTAAGGTACATAACTTCTTCTTCGGATAAGCTGCTGTTTGTTTCTTGTTCAATATATTTAGCAACCTGCTTACTACAGGAATACGCTCTTTGATATTTTTGCCGTATTAAGTCTGTCAGATCCGATTCTTCGTCGGGAAGAAGTTCATTTCGGTAAACCCTCTGAAGCAGGAACTTAATATGGGTGACGAAACGTTCATAATGGAGCGAGGATTCGTCAAAATTCATATGTAGTTCTTCCTTTACAATTTCTAATATTTTTTTTACCAGATTTGGAAATTTGGCAGCATCTTTAATGTTGGTACCATACGCGGCATTTACAAAATGTAGCGCAATAAACCCGGCTTCGTCCTCTGGAAGACGGATTTTCAGCCGCTCCTGTATCATGTTTACTGCATACTTGCCTAGCTCATATTCCTTTGCATAAAACCTTTTAATTTCCCAGAGCAATGCATTCTGAGGTTTAATTCCTTGTTGAAATCGTGTAATTGCAAAATTTATATGATCCGTAAGCGTTACATAAATACTTTGTTTTAGCCTTAATTTTAAATGGTTTTTTGCATAGGAAACGAGATCACTCGTGATTTTTACATGTTCCATCGGCATATGCGTTAGGAGCTCTTTGAATTGTTCGGTCAGGCTCTCACTTTTAATTCGAAAAATTTTCTCAATTCTAGATTCGGGTACTATACTTCCGGCCTTTATGCCAAAGCCTAGTCCTTTTCCCATAACAACGACTTCTTTCCCTTCCTCATCAACGGCAGACACAATATTATTGTTTATGATTTTTTTAATTATCATTTATACAAATCCTCTTTTCGTTTTGTCGGTGTAGTTTTCACTTTCTGTCCTTTTATTCCTATAAAAGCCTTTGAAAGAAAAAAAACCAGATTCTACACGAGGGGTAGAATGCTTCCTACTTCTCAATGTAAAAACTGGTTTTGCCTGCCTTGCAGTAACAATCCAATATGATTTCATCTGTTATTTAAAATATAGCAGAAATGGTTATAATCGTCAACTATTCTATCGTTTCAAGTTTGTATTTTGGTTATAATATTCTCGAAAAATTTATAAATCTGTGAAAACTATACGAATATAGTTTGATAAAATACAAATAAATATCCATATATACTTAAAGATGGATATAGGCTAATAATTTATTCGGTGAAAGTGTTGGAACTATATTCCATTTTATGATATGCTATTTCAGAGGCGTTAAATTGATAAACTAATATGGAGGAATTATGAAAAAAATCAAAGAACATCCAGTCGTTTCATCGTTGCTTTTAACCGTATTATTAGGTCTTATTTTTACTTCCTTTTTCGGAATTGCTGGTGCGAGTATCTTTTCTTGGTTTATTGCTGGATTGGTGTGTGGACTTTTTCTCGTATATCCATGCCTATTAACGCTAATAAACCTCTATTTACTCTTAAAAAAATCATTAAGCCATCCCGGGATTAGAACAGGAAAATTATTTGAAGGAATGACAATTATACTTGGTTCCGTTTATAGTTGCATCGTACTTGTTTTCTATGAGATTGATTTTACGGCTGATTGGATGGTTGTCCTTCATAATAATGAAATTCATACACCTATTTATACACAAAGCTATGTTACGATTATACTTTTTGCATGCATAGGCATCTGTGGTTATCTTCTGATGTCCATCGTACCACTCAAGAAAATGCCTCCACTTGTTATCGTAACGAGTATATCAGCTATGTATGTTGGCATTTTTGAATGTATCTTATGGATGATACAGATTTTTGATAAGAGTACGTTATTATTAATGTTGTTTCCGTTTAATTGCATTTTAATTGCTATAAAACTGATTCGAATTAAAATATTCGAATGGAATCAATCGCAAGTAGAAGGGAAGATGGTTTATAAGAATCGGATTCTAACTTGGTTAAATAAAAAAGTAGAAGATTCGAAAAAATGGCCTTTTGTTGCATTTTTACTTATGTTTCCCCTGCTTGGGCTAGTAGTTTGTATCCTCGTGCTATTCGGTCAGCAGCCAGATGCATTTATTAAAGCTTGGACAGAAACAAGTGATTGGAATTTATCCAAGCGGGTTGCACCACAGAATGTTTTCTATGATGAGCACTATTTATGTACCGTAGCAGCTGGTGGTCATAAAAAAATTGTTCGACCACAACGTCTTGGTTTACGGCATGGCCACGAAGTAATCGTAAATCGACAGTTATGCATCGCAAATGCATTTGAACAGATCCTAGAGGAAAAGATACCGAGAATACACCGGGGGATTCGAAAATTTTATGATACTTACGGTTTTCCAGTGGCGAGACTCATTCATTCCCCCTACATTGCAGATTTTATCTACCTGCTTATGAAACCGCTAGAATGGTTCTTTCTAATTGTTATCTATTTTTGTGATGTGAAGCCAGAAAATAGAATTGCGCTACAGTACATCCCTTCTTTACCAGATTCGAGTATGCATATGCGATGCGATAGAAAAAGATATAAGCAATACTAGTAAAATACAACCGAATAAATACTTTAGAGAAGGTCTAATACAAGTTATGCGAATTTTAGTAATAATTGTATTAGGCCTTTTTGTATAAGAAAGGAATCTATTGTTTTCTAATTGCATATGTATACTATAACAGTCAACTTATGCCATTCGCATCAATCGGGAAGAAGCACGTATTTTCACTAGTCTATGGAATAAATATGCTATATTGTATTGTTATAGAAGGATAACTTAATTGTAAGTACAAATATATGAACAGGAGGCTTAATGGTTCGAAAAAGAAAACTAGGTGAGATTTTATCGCTTTTAATTGCACTGCTCATATTATTTCATCTATTTTATGCAAATCAGGTGGGAAATACATATGCAGGCACTGAAATGGAAGATTCCATTTGCCGGACTTTCTTCCCATGATACAGGCGGATTAATCTATTATTTAAATAAAGGAATTGAATTAGGGATTTATCCTCCAATGATTTTTTTATGCATTGGGGCTATGACAGATTTTAGTCCTTTGATCCATTTACTTTAAAGGAGGCTGCTGCCATTGGTATAATTGGTAGCTCCGATGGGACAACTTCCATATATACAGCAGAAATGTTAGCCCTAACCAACTACCGATTATAACTATTGCAGCTTATTCCTATATGGCATTGGTTCCGCTTATTCAGCCACCGATCATGCGGGTGTTAACGACTGACAAAGAGCGTGTTATTGAGATGGAAGCAACAAAAAAGGTAACGAGAAAACAAAAGCTTGTATTTTCATTTACAGTAACCCTAGCCACCTTACTCTTCGTACCTGCGGCAGGTACGTTAATTGCAATGCTTATGTTAGGGAATCTCATTAGAGAAAGTGGTGTTACGGAGCGATATGTTCGCTTACTACAGAATGATCGCATAAATTTGTTAACCTTACTAATTGGAGTTTCCGTTGGTGCAACAGCAGTGGCTGATCAGATATTAACGCCAGAATCCATTCTAGTAATTGGATTGGGGTTGTTTGCATTTACTTCCGGTACAGTTGGCGGGATACTTATTGCCAAATTATTATGTAAAATCACTGGAGGCAAAGTTAACCCATTAATTGGAAATGCAGGGGTATCTGCGATGCCGATGGCTGCACGGGTTTCACAAAGGTTAGGACTGGAATACAATCCACATAGTCACCTGTTAATGCATGCAATGGGACCGATTGTTTCAAGTACAATAGGTTCAGCTATAATAGCCGGTATATTTATAACTATTTTCGGCGGTTAATATCGTATCACATAACTTTCGAGAAGGGAAAAAGCGGATTCCTATTGGAAATGGCTTTTCCTTTCTAGGTGTTGCAAAGACGGCTACCGTGAAGGGTTAGACTTTTTCTAGCAACGCTATTATTCATAAATAAGGTTCTGCCACATTTTTTGCTACTTCCTTATTATTGGTTACAACAAGTATGGTCTTTTCACCAAACAAATTCGACCTGTTATAGCAATCGTTTCTTTTCAATCTATTTATCAGTTCTATCCATCGAATTTATCCGCTGTATTCGTTTTCCATACGCTAGTACCGCTGTGTTCTGCTTTCAAGATGGCTGAAATACCAGTTATAACAGGAGACCTACATTCTTACTCTCTGTAGCGCAGACGCAGAAGCGTGATAGCAATTCCAAATAAAGTCATTGTTAGAATACAAGCCAAACCTAATTTTACTAATTTTGATTTTCTCATAGCAAATACCTCCTAAAAATAATTTATCTGAATTGTTTTATTGCTATAACAATAATATTATACCATTCATTTTTTGACGTTTCAATAATCGAATGGGATAAAGCAGTTTGAAAAATCAAAATTATTGTATAAGAAAAATGGAACCTTTAATTAGAATTCTACGAAAGATATACAAGTTATAGATCTTTATATAGAGAGAGTTGTCGATAAAAACATGTCTACGAAAAGAGGACATTAGATCGGATCGTGTATTAAGCCCAGGGATAAAAATTATGTAACTTGACATTACTAGAAATGCTAGTATGATAAATAGAAAGATAAGAGGGAAAGAGGTAAGGTAAATACCGAAGGGGTGAAAAATTCCAATATAATAATACAGGGTATGTAGTTTTAGCACAGATAATAGAAGCAGTGACTCATATGCCTTTTGATCAGTATTTGCAGAAAAACGTGTTTGCTCTTTGTAAAATGGATGCAACAGGTTATTATGAAATGGATCGCCTGCCAGCAGGATGTGTCAACAATTACATTTGGGATGAAAAAAAGCAACAATATTATACAAATATATATAGTGTGGATGCTAAAGGAACGGGGGCAGGAGGCGCCTTTACAACAGTGGATGATATTGCACGCTTTTGGGATAATCTTTTAAGATTTCGGTTATTGTCAGAGGAAATGACAAACTCCATGCTTTCTATACAGAGCGGAAATGTGGAAGATGGTTGGTATGGATATGGAGTTTGGTTAAGGCTTGAAGAAGATGGCTCATTATCACCATATTTTCAGGGTAGTGATCCTGGTGTAAGTTTCATTTCAATGTACCAGAGAGTTGAGAAGCTTCTCATAACATTAGTAAGTAATTATGAAGATAATGTATGGAAACAGTTGAGAGTAATACGAGAAGAAATCAAGAAATCATTAATTTAATAATATTTTAAAGGAAGTAAAAAGAGTTATGAAAAGAATTGCAATTTTATCCGACAGTCATGGCTTAATACGAGAAGAGGTAAAGGAACAACTTCAGAACGCTGATGTTATTTTGCATGCGGGGGATATTAATACAGAGGCAATTGTAGATGAATTAAAAAAATATGGCCCTCTTTACATTGTTCGTGGGAACAATGATAAGGAATGGGCAATAAATTTGCCAATAACCGAAACAGTTACCATCGAAGGAGTAAGATTTTTTCTCGTTCATAACAAGAAGGAAATACCTACGGATGTGTCGAAGTATGATGTCATAATTTATGGGCATTCCCATAAATATGAGGAAAAACAAATAGATGGAATCTGGTATCTAAATCCTGGGAGCTGTGGGAAACGTCGATTTAATCAAGAGATAACGATGTGTGAAATGGAAATTCAGGACGGATCATTTCAAGTTAGGAAAATTTGCATTCCACATACAAAAGAATAAGATTATGAGCAAACAAGTCGTTTTGTGTATTGTTGAAAGAGGCGTCGCAGTATATTTCTGCGGCGTTTTTTCATGATTGTTTCATTATAGGAAAAATATATAACCAACTATTAGTTTTAAGTAATAACACTGTGTTTGAAAAAATCACTATAATAAAGCCAGAGAAACATAAAAAATGATGAAGAATAACTATGTTAAGTATAGGTTAGGAGAATATATGGAATACAATATAGCAACAAAATGTTTGTATGGAAATAAGAAATCGCCATCTTGTGATAGCTCTGGAGCAATCAGCTTCCCGATCTACCAAACCGCTACCTTTGCCCATAAAGGGGTGGGGGAGAGTACCGGTTATGATTATAGTCGGTTGCAAAATCCAACGAGAGAGCAGCTTGAGAATGTGGTTGCATCTTTGGAAAATGGAATTGATGCATTGGCTTATTCCAGTGGCATGGCAGCGATATCAGCCTTGATGGAATTATTCAAACCAGGCGATCATCTTATTACAAATAGTGATCTATATGGAGGAACGATTCGATTATTTCAACACGTGTCAGAAAAGAATGGAATAACTTTTACACAGCTGGACTGTTCTCATGATTCCATTGAATCAAAGATCAAGGAAAATACTAAAGCGATTTTCATAGAAACGCCTACAAATCCAATGATAACGGTATTGGATATTAGAGAAATCGCTACGATTGCAAAAAAATATAATTTGTTGTTAATTGTGGATAATACGTTTCTATCACCATATTTTCAGAACCCACTGGAATTGGGGGCAGATATCATTGTACATAGTGGTACGAAATATCTTGCCGGACATAATGATACCATTGCAGGTTTTCTTGTGACCTCTTCAGAGGAAATTGCAGAAAAGTTACGATTTTTAATTAAAACGACAGGAGCTTCTTTGGCACCTTTCGATAGTTGGTTAGTGTTGCGTGGGATTAAGACGTTAGCAATTAGAATGGAGAAAGCTCAGGCAAATGCTATAATCTTAGCTGAATACTTACAAAAGGAAAGTAAAGTACGAAATGTTTATTATCCAGGATTAAAGGAACATCCAGGATATGAAATTTGTTTGAATCAAGCAAGAGGGTTTGGCTGCATGATTACGTTCGAAGTGGAATCTGCAGAGTTGGCACGCTATATTTTAAAAAATGTCAGTTTAATTCATTTTGCGGAAAGTCTAGGAGGTGTAGAGACCTTAATAACCTATCCGATAACGCAAACGCATGCGGACGTACCAAAAGATGTCTTGGCAGCAAATGGAATAACCGATTGCATTTTACGACTGTCAGTAGGAATAGAAGATGGAAATGATTTAATTACCGAAATGGAACGCGTTTTCAACTCTTTTACTTGTTAAAATAAAAAAGATATGGAAAGGTTATGAGATGAGAGAAGAGCATATCGATTTTGATACGGTTATTGATAGAAGGAATACAAAAAGCTTAAAATATGATTTCGCATTAAAAAGGGGTAAGCCAGAAAACATACTACCACTTTGGGTTGCAGATATGGATTTTAAAGTATCGAATAAGATTACAGAGGCAATTCAAAGGCAGGTAGAACACGGAATTTTTGGCTATAGCGAAGTAAAAGAAGAATATTTTGATGCATTAAGTAACTGGATGGAGAAGAAACATAATTGGACCGTAAAGCTGGAGTGGCTTGTGAAAACACCAGGAGTTGTCTTTGCGCTTGCTATGGCTATTAAAGCCTATACATCTCCCGGTGATGCAGTAATGATTCAGCAACCAGTATACTACCCGTTTGGAGAGGTAATCACTGACAATGACCGTAAAATCGTGGATAATTCATTGATCTTGGGCAGCGATGGAACATACCATATCGATTTTGAAGACTTTGAAAGAAAGATTATGGAATATAAAGTAAAGCTCTTTTTTCTTTGCAATCCGCATAATCCGGTAGGTAGGGTGTGGAAACTAGAAGAACTACAAAAACTGGGTGAAATATGTTGTAAACATGACGTAATTGTCGTAAGCGATGAGATTCATTCCGATTTTGTGTTTACTGGAAGGCATCAAGTATTTGCTGATATTTGTAAAACTTTTTCGGATCGTACGATTACATGTACCTCCCCAAGTAAAACCTTTAATTTGGCTGGATTACAAGTTTCGAATATTTTTATATCAAACGCTACATTAAGAAGAAGCTTTCGAAAAGAGATAGCCGCAGCAGGGTATAGTCAGCTAAATGTAATGGGATTGGTTGCTTGCGAGGCAGCTTATCGTTACGGGGAAGAATGGTATGATGCGTTAATGAAATATCTAAAAGCTAATTTAGAATTTCTTCAAACATTCTTAGTGGAGAATATTCCACAAATTAAACCAATGAATACAGAGGGTACCTACCTTGTTTGGCTCGATTTTAGAAATCTGGGCCTAACAGAGGAAGAACGAGAAAACCTCATCGTACATAAGGCTGGTTTATGGCTTGATAGTGGGGCAATCTTTGGTAAAGTGGGAGAAGGATTTGAAAGGATTAATATTGCCTGCCCACGAAGGACATTGGTGGAAGCGCTAAATAAGTTAAAAAATGCAATAGAACAATTAGAGTCACCCTTATTGATTTAGGGACGCTTAGTATTTAAAAACTCGGCTACAAGATAGAAGTTTCATGGTATGAGTATGGGGAAGTTAATTAAGGATTAAAAGCCTGAAACATTGGATTGATGAGAATAGAATTCGTATGATCACCGGTCAACAGATGGTGGTCGGGTACATAAAAGCAGGTAGTAAGAGAACGATCTTCTCTTTCAAATGGAAGAGGATGACCGTTCTCTTGCTGTTTTTGGATTTCAGACGTTCTCTCTGCCTTTTCTTAATACCAAATCTCTATTTGAGCATATCTAAAACTTGATTCCTTTTTTTGATTTCTGCTTTATTTTTTCTTTCTGTTTCAGAAATAATTCTCTTCAATGGTTTGTGAAAATTAAAAAACCCTATTGACTTGAAGTTAGGTTCAAGTATTACAATGCTTTTAGCAAAGGATGAAAGAACTGCTAAATAGGCTTAGGAGGTTTGAAATGCAAAAAAATGTTCTTGTTAGCAGTATAAGTTTGAGAAGTCGAAGTGATGAAGGAGGAATATAAATTATGATTGGAAATTTTGCTTACTGCAACCCGACAAAACTTTATTTTGGTGAAGACTCATTGAGCTTCCTAAACACAGAGTTGCCAAAGTATGGGGATAAGGTTGTGTTAATCTATGGCGGA
>JBKTKK010000072.1:0-1314 GCA_047242405.1 Lachnospiraceae bacterium
TTTTTCTATCTATCCTACACGTGAATTTCTTTGATTTTATATTGTTTATTTTTGCATAATGTTCTATAATAGAAAAAGCAAACTTCTATCTGCTACTATCCGGCCGGCTCTTATATCTAATGTAATAAGGTTTCGAATTTTGGGTGGCAGGCAGCTAAGACTGTTCAACGAAAGGAGACTTTAATATGCCATTTATTAATACTAAAGTGAGCATCCCTTTAACTGAGGCGCAAAAAGATTCTCTGAAAACCAAATTAGGAAAAGCGATTGAACTGATACCTGGAAAATCAGAAAAGTGGCTAATGGTCGGTTTTGAAGACGAATATTCTCTTTATTTTCAAGGCAACAACCATGAACCCAGTGCATTCATTGAAGTGAAAATTTTCGGAAATGCTCCTGATAGTGCCTATGATAGGCTGACAATAAAATTATGTGAAATATATGAAGCAGAACTTCATATTCCGCAAGATCGAATCTATATCAAATACGAAGAAGTTACCAACTGGGGTTGGAATGGTGCAAATTTTTAAAAAGAAGATAACAGCAGGTGTGAATTAAGGCTCACATTACCTGCTGTTTTTTAGATAAACACTTCTTTTCTCTTATATATTTCCTGGAGTTATACGAAATAGCGCATTAGCAAGAAGCCAATTTTGTCGGAATGGCTTCATTATATTCCAATAACCCGCTCCTCGGAAATTATATTCTTCGATTAACCGTAACTTTGCGTATATACTTCTGGCATCCTCAAACCAAACGATATGATCAACTCCATCTTTTCTATATTCAAAAAATGGGGACATAGCAACTTCATCAAACTGAATCATTGCATTGTTCTCAACTGCAATTTGGACTGCTTGTGGATTCGAAATGGAATCGGCTCGTGTAATACCTCTTTGAAACGGTAGTGCCCAGTCGTATCCATAGTTTGGAATTCCCATATCTATTATTTCGTTTGGAATCTCAGTTACCGCATAATCTAAAACTTCTCTTACTTTATTAATGGGTGCTACCGCCATCGGCGGCCCATACGTATAGCCCCACTCATAGGTCATTAAAAGAACACTATTGGCACTCTCGCCAATCAAACGATAATCCATTCCTTCATAGAGAAGTCCTTGTTGATTTGCAGACGTTTTCGGGGCCAATGCTACGGATAGTGGATATCCATTTTCATTCATAACCGCTGCAATATTGGCAATAAACTCTGCGTAAGGTACACGATCTTCTGGCAAAATAAATTCGAAGTCAACGTCAACCCCTTCGTAACCTTTCGCCTGAACTGTCTCTAGAACATTTTGAATGAGGTTATTT
>JBKTKK010000072.1:1324-3575 GCA_047242405.1 Lachnospiraceae bacterium
TCTTAACAAGTTGATTATTAAATGTCCCATCTTCTGTTAAAGGAGTTAGCACAAGAATCGGATTTACTCCAAAACTTTGGGCTGTTTCGATTAGCATATTGTCGGACGGAGGAATTAATTCACCTGCCGTCGTAAACCCATAGGAGAAGATGGATAGGTCTGTTAAATAAAGTAGTGTTTCCCTAAGTATATTTGTATCAATATAGGGGTAAGCGTACCCATTGATGCGAATATCTCGTATCGGCTCATCCGTATATTGAATGACTAGATTTTGCCCTACCTCTAGTTGACCAATATCAAGCAAATACGGATTATTACGTACAATCTGTAATACAGAAATACCGTAAGCTTGGGATATGCTATATAGTGTATCATTTTGTACCACAGTATGAACAACTTCCGGGAATAAAAGAAGTAATGCCTGACCGACAGCCAATCGATTGGGTATATAAAGTTCATTGTCATAAATAATTCGATCTGCCGAAAGCCCATAATATGCAGCTATTGAGTTGACTGTTTCGTTTGGCTTAACTACATGTATTACCATACAAACTCCGTTTTTTAATATATATATGGAATGCATGACAAAATAATTCAAACCATTTTACCTATATTGACCATCCATTGTTTCACTCGCTCTCCAATTAATTCATATGTCTTCGGAACTTACTCCAGATAAATGCCTGAAAATACTTATATACTTGGTCAAATGCAAAGAGCGCAACTTGCCCAAGAACTAAGAAAAGAAGGAGAAACTTTGCGTTTATCGTTCCCTGATAAAATAATTTTGGCATAAAAATCAGCGCGGGGATAAACATCAAATTAAAGGTAATATATTTGATTCCCCATAACATAGCCTTTCGATTTTTCCTGTTGTTATAGGTGGATAACCATTCCCATGCTGCCTCTGCCACTAGAATATAAAAACCCATGCAGCTAAACGTAAGACAATAAAGTTTATTTGGAGCCAATAGAAAGCTTAATAAAATACTTGCGATATAAAAGCCCAAGCCATACATGACCCCGCATTCACGAATCGCTATCCCCACACAAAAGGAGGCGGCGGCCAATAAAAATAATGTGTTAAATTCTATTACACCACCTAGTACTACAAGTAGTACACTACAAGCTAGTAAAAGTCCTAAAAAGGCAATTCTCTTTGCTCCTAGAAGCATAAGCACAAGTCTCCTCCCATACACTCGCAAAGTGTATCTGCGCACCATAAATCACAACACAAGTTTCCCATTCCATAGCCTTGACGTCCATTGCCATAGCCCGTCGTTTGATACCTCTGTGTTCTCCACTGTAGCTGATTTAAAAAACTAGCGTATTCTGGGTTTCCAGGTTCCATCGCGTTTGCTCTTTGTGCAAGGCTTAAAGCCTCCATATTATTACCAAGACCGGCATGGGCAAGGGCACTGTAATAATACCATCTCGCACCCCGATTCGATATTCCACCTAAGACATTTAATGCTTCCCGGTAACTTCTAGCATTTAAGTAATTAGCCGCTGCATTCAGTTCTAACGCTTCATCGCCAGAAGAGGAATACTCATTGGAATTAGAAGTACTTTGGCCATACGTATAAGCCCCACTACTAAACCCACCTTCCCTTTCCTTCATTATCTGGTCATAAGCTTCCTGAACCTCTTTGAATTTTTCTTCTGCTAAGTCTGCAAGTGGATTATCTACATAAGAATCTGGATGGTACTTCCTACTTAAATCCCTATATGCTTTTTTCACCTCATCATTGGTAGCATTTCTTGAAATACCCAATATTTTATATGGATCTGCTATCATTGTCTTGTTCCTCTCTTTTTGAATTTCTCTCTTTTTGTATGGCATCATATTTTGTCCAGACACCGACATAAATGATATTCCTTAATATATCAAGGTCTATTAAACACGGTAATGTCTCAAAGGCACTTGCACACTCTGTCATCATCATTGTTAGCATTTCATTGCAATACTTTTCATAGGTGTCTTTTTTCGACAACGTTTTCAAAGGATTATAATTATTATTTTTTAGATCTTCTTCCAAATCTTCATATGCATCGATTAGATAAATAAATTTTCCTAAAAAGAATCCAACCCGTCGTAATGGTTCTTCCCACTGATCTTTTCGAAAAATGAGTAATTCAGCCATTAATTCTCCAAAACAACGAGAAACCTGGTCAATATTTTGTATGTTTGATTTTTCCAAATTATGCAATTTACTTAGGCATTGTTTAATTACTTTACTTTGTCGAGGAT
>JBKTKK010000072.1:3585-8836 GCA_047242405.1 Lachnospiraceae bacterium
CTGTCCGGGTGATACTTCTTTGCAAGAACACGATATGCTTTTTTTAAAGCAGCCATTCCAACCAAGCCAACTGGACTCTTTTCATCCTTCCAATCATCCATCAAATGATAATAGGATAAGATTATATTCATATCTGCCGCATACTCAGTTATTTCACTTTTAAGCCTGTCATGTTTTTTTACAGGATGTATAAGACAATGCTCTTTTTTATGCTCTGTCTTGCTTTCATAAAGCGAGGTTAGCAAAATAATTAAAAATGTCATATCGTAGGTAAGCGTCATTTGTCCCAGTGGTCCATATTTCTTTTTTAACTCGTGACATAACCCACAATAATATGCGCGGTACTTATAGTAATCTTTCATTTTTAATTCCGGTTTATATACCGTTACATATCCAAACATTACATCCTCCTGGTTTTGTTCCTTCGTTCCGAAAAATGACAGTGTCACTGAATCTATAGTAATCGGGCCGATACATAAAGTCAATAAATTTAATCTTAATTTAAGTTATTTTTTATAAAAAAAACGTATGCTTAGAAAGATATCCAAGCATACGGACAGATAATTATTCACCTTTTACAGAAGCCGCAATTGCATCCGCTAAACGATCTAATTCTGGTATTTGATCTTCCTTTAAAGCGGAACGAATTTCAAACGGTTCTCCAATTAAAGTTATATTTTTTAATTTTTGAATATGTTCCTTCATTACCTTTACTGCAACTGGAGCCCAAGAACCATTTCCAATTAACGATATCCCACGTTTTTGAATATTAAGTCCTTCCATTTCTCTTAACAATGCTTCCATCATATAATATAGCCCAGCATTGTAGGTTGGGGAAGCTAGTACAACATTGCTATATTTAAAAATGTCTGAAATAATATAAGATGGATGTGTTTTTGAAACATCAAACATACGCATATCAGAGATTCCACGTTCCGATAATTTTGCTGCCAATAAACTCATAACATTTTCTGTATTTCCATACATAGATGCGTATGCCAATACAACACCTTTCTTTTCTGGTTTGTAGCTACTCCAGTGTTGATACTTGTCTACAATATATGAAAGGTTTTCACGCCAAATAGGACCATGTAGGGAACAAATCATATTGATTTTTAAATCACCTAATTTCTTCAATACATTTTGTACCTGCACGCCATATTTACCTACAATATTTGTATAATAACGTCTTGCTTCATCTAAATAAATTTCGTCAAAATCTGTCTCATCACTAAAAAGATTTCCCGATAATGCGCCGAAAGATCCAAATGCATCAGCAGAGAATAATATACCCTTTGTCATTTCAAAAGTAACCATAACCTCTGGCCAATGTACCATTGGTGCAAAATAAAATTTCAATGTATGCGTCCCGATACATAATTCATCCTTTTCCTTTACTTCATAAAGACGGTCTGGAGAATCTATTGTATAAAATTGTCCAATCATCTGAAATGTTTTTTTATTTCCCACAATCTTCATTTCCGGGTAACGTCTTGCCAATTCTTCGATATCAGCACAATGATCTGGTTCCATATGGTTAACGATTAAATAATCAATGCTACGACCATTCAAAAGATAAGTGATGTTCTCTATAAACTGTCGACTAATTGCTTGATCAACGGTATCCACAAGAGTAATCTTTTCATCAATAATTAAGTAAGAATTATAAGATACCCCTTGTGGAATTGGAAATAAATTTTCGAATAAAGCCAATCTCCGATCATTACCACCTACCCAATAGATATCTTGGGAAATCTGTTGTGCGTTCTGCATTATAAAACCTCCTGCATAGAATATAATCTAAAATAATAGTTGCCCAAAATGATGCTTTTTTCTCGTTATATTACTGAATTTTAATTTTGTCAATCATTTTGGCTCATGATTCTGAATAAATACACGAAACAATCTTCTTTTATTCTGTCCCTATTCGCTCATATAGATACAAGTTACTCGTTTTTCCTGTTCTTTTCACCACTCCTGCATAGTATAACACATTTAAAGCAGTCTGTGCATGGCATAATGAAAGTTTTGATTGTTTCTTGTAATCTTTCGATGTAAAGTCTACTTGCAACACCTCCGGAAGTAATTTTTCGTAATCTTCTGGTCTATCTAGGCATACTTCTTCAACCACATCAATTGGAATCCGATCACATCTGGAAGAACCTTTTTTTCTATCACTACTCCATCCATTTAGGTATCGGTATTCTTCCATATCTATCATTATAATACAAATGGATAAATTCGGATGTAGCAAATAAGATTTGATTTTATATAGTTCGCGAAAGGCTTCATAAGGCGTTCCCTTTTTTGGACTCTTGCGTTTTGAAGATATTTCCCCCGTCTCCGGATCGATCCAGTACATCCATTTCGTTGCTGCTATTGGATAGACAACGGTTACATGGTAATTCGGTAAGAAGTTCTCTAGTTTATTACGTAATTTATCAAAGCTTCTTGTTTGAATTTCAATAATTTCATTTCCTCTTACAATATCTGCTACAAATGAATTCACTTTGACTTCGTGGTATGATTCATCTGGTTCAAAATAATTCTTCAAAACGGCATGTAAAGTTTTTTCCGATAATGTACCAATCCCATTTCGTATTTTATCCTTATGTATAATCTTCTCGCATGCTTGTACAAATAAAACTTTATCCATTTTTTGCTCCAATGTTCCAATAATAACCCCAATTATTATAGTTTTATTTATAATTAATTGTCAAGCCAACTCTTACCAAATTATTCTATTTTACGAACGATAACTTAAAAACTTCTAATTTGGTCTGTCGAGTCATCTCCCTTATTGGAAACGGAAGTGATAACAACATAATATCCAACATTTTCATTTACTTTCACATATACCCTATCGTTTACTTTATGACCCAAGATTGCTTTACCAAGTGGTGATTCTATACTAATCATCCCACCAATGGAATTACCTCGAACCGTTGTAACAAGTTTGAATCGTTCTGTCTCATCTTCGTCCTCAAAATATACCTGAATTGTTTTATTTAGTCCAACCTCATCTTCTTTCGAATCATCTGGAATGACTTTTGCTGTTTTAATCATTCGTTCCAAGTAGCGGATACGGCTTTCATTTTTATTTTTATCTTTTTTTGCTGCATAGTATTCAAAATTTTCGCTCAAATCTCCTTGTGCACGTGCCTCTTTTACCGCCTCAATCGCTTCCTTCCTTACAACAAGCTTACGATATGCAATTTCTTCTTCAATTTTTTTTATATCATTTTCTGTCAATTGATCATACATGCAAACTTATATCCTTTCTTCTACGCCCTCATCCGTTTATTGTACCCGATTCACAAAAATCTTTCAACTTTTATTAGATCTCCTATTATTAATATGAAATTTGAAACTTATGTCATTAATCTTTGCCTTCCCCAATACAATATTAAAAAAGTGTTTTGGTGCAACGTCATGCAAAATAAAATCGACTTTAAAAGATTGGTTCCGTATGCATTTCTATTTACTATGCTATTTCTTATGGGCTATCTTGTTGCAGAAACAATGGATCGCAATTCAAATAAAGCCATCCAAACATCTGCAGATGGAAACTGGGGCCTTAGTTTTCAAACCGAAGGCCAGCCACCCATTGGTAATGCTACCTCCGATGAATTAAAAAAATACGATTCTTATTTTCTTGGTAATACACAGGAAAAAGTAATCTATTTAACCTTTGATGCAGGGTATGAAAATGGATATACACCAACCATTTTAGATGCCTTAAAAAAGCATAATGTACCTGCTACCTTCTTTGTGGTAGGCAATTATATCCAAACAAGCCCAGATCTCATTAAACGGATGGTTGCAGAAGGGCATACAGTGGGAAATCACACGTTTAGCCACCCCGATATGTCTAAACTATCAAGCGAAGATTCTTTCGCGAAAGAATTAAATGATTTGGAGAAACTCTACGAAGAAGCGGTAGGGCAGCCTATGACAAAATTTTATCGTCCACCACAGGGCAAGTACAGTACAATGAATTTACAAATGGCAAAGGATATGGGATATAAAACGTTCTTTTGGAGTTTAGCCTATGTTGATTGGTATCAGGATAAACAACCAACCAAGGAGGAAGCCTTTAAGAAATTATTAGGTAGAATTCATCCCGGAGCCGTCGTGCTTTTACATAGCACCTCCAAAACGAATGCGGAAATTTTAGATGAACTTCTCACAAAATGGGAAGAAATGGGATATACTTTTAAATCATTAGACCAAATTTCATAACTTATTACATAAGTATTTTTCACGCCTTCCAGTTTATTTACTGGAAGGTTTTTCTTATTTAGCCAAATTAACGATGTTTACCCGCCGCCTTGCCTTCGCCCCATTAAAGAACTTTTTTGAAACAAGTATGCTACCTCATCACCCTTTGTTCTCCTTGGGAATATAGTATATTAGAAAGTACCTTTCGGTATTTTCTATTGATATCTGTAATTGGGGGATTCAATTATAGCTATTAATTAATAAAAAGCGAAGCCATAGACCTTGTTCCAAAAATATATTGTGTATTTGCTCTCCTTATAGATTCTAACCTCTGGTCCCCCGCACACCAGAGTTATGTATAGCTACTCCTCATCATACGATTGCTGCCAATTTTCTTATCCTTTGCACAAAACGAACGATTCATGCCACAAGCCCAATCTGTAATGGACGGCTTTTCACAGTGTTGGGCAACGGCATAGGGACCATGGAAATCATTCCGGAATGATTTCCATGGTCCCTTCTTCTTATCTCTTTTATATGCTTTTCTTTCATTTTCGTATCTTTTTTAATAATTTAATAATCTCATACCAAAAAACGGCAAGCATAGCGAAAACGAAGGATTTCATCAAAAGTTGGAAGGACAATGGCTCTAATTTTAAAGCTTTATGCACCGGGGTGTATAAAAGAATCAAAATTGTGGACAAAGAAATACCACATACCAACCACATTACTTTGTCTTTTATTAATTTTTTCATCGACTCATAAGCAAAGGAATAGGAGGAGCTATTTACTATAACTAAAAATAGATTTGATAAAATTAAAATAACAAGGCCAACGGTTCGGGCCGTTTCACGATTTTCTCCTCCCCGTTCTAAAATGATATAATAGGCACCAAAAGAAGTTAAAAAAATGGAGAACCCTTGCATCACACTCTTTAACAAAATAGAAGAATCCAATAGCGTTTCTGCTTTCGTTCTCGGTTGTCTCTCGCTATTATTTATTTCGGCTGGCGTACGTTCTAATACAATCG
>JBKTKK010000073.1:0-8684 GCA_047242405.1 Lachnospiraceae bacterium
ACATATAGGGCACCATAATTTTCACCTGTTTCATTAAATGCAGGTTTCATCGTAACTCCATATCGTCCCATCTCATTTACTATATTACGGAATTTAGAACTCGTAGATAAAAGTGGCAAATGTAGGATTAAATAGGCACGCATCCCTGTTCCCAAATTTGTTGGATAAGTTGTCATGTACCCTAATTTTTCATCAAAAGCATATTCAAAATGCTCATTTATAAAATCATCTACTTTATTAATCTCTTTCCATGCTTCCGTTAAATTCAAGCCTGCTTTTGAAACTTGCAAGCGAATATGATCATCAGCATTAAAAATAAGGCTAATTGATTCATCATCGGAAATCATAAGCCCCATTGAACCATCATGGTCCATTGCCGCCTGATTTAATACCTGTCTTTCCTTTAATGCCATGCGATGGACGGGGGAAAATCCATCCATTGTACATCCTTCAAACTGACGTCCAACTACATTTCCAATATCCGATAATTCCTTTTGCAAAAGGTTAATTAAATCTTTCCCCTCATCTTCTGACATTCTTATAGGAAATGGATAAGATTTCAAATTTCGAAGTAATCGTATACGGCTTGCAACAATTACATCTTGTTCCTTTCCACATTCCTCAAACCACTTAAGCATCGACTCCCATCCCTTCCTTTAAAGCTTTTATTTGATCACGGTATTGAGCCGCCTGCTCATATTCTTCTTCAACGATTGCCTCTTTCAAGCGTGATTGCAAAATAGCTAACTGTTCCTCTTTATTTTCCAACTCTACTGTAGTTTCCACATTTTCCTCATAAGAAGCCAAGCCCGACTGGAACTTTGGTTTTTTTCCTACATGCGTGTCACTACCTTGAAGGCGTTTGATATTATTTCCAATTAATAAACCAAATGTATTATAGCAATCGGCACATCCAAACTGACTGTTTTTTACAAACTCGCCATAAGTCATATGACATGTTGGACACGTTAATTGATTGAGTTTATCTTGTTGTTGTTCAGGCTCCTCTGCCTGAATTCCTAAAATCCCTGAAAGCAACTTTGCAAATGGAAAATCGGTGTCTAAGAACTGCCCCAATTCCATTTCCGATGCACATTGACTGCATAGATTATGCTCTGTTTTTACACCATTTATCACTTCTGTTAGAACTATATTGGCTTCACGAGCCTTACAACGTTCACACAACATAATTTATTTCCTCCTTACCTATGACTGTTTCCCTATATAAAAGCAAGGTACTTCTACTATTATATGCAGGGAAACAGTCCAGCTT
Source organism: Lachnospiraceae bacterium (assembly GCA_047242405.1). GTDB lineage: Bacteria > Bacillota > Clostridia > Lachnospirales > Lachnospiraceae > Fimimorpha. Next base: position 1,274 of record JBKTKK010000073.1, read on the forward strand.
TATCACTATATTTCTCCATATTCATCAAAGATTTCATCAATCATTTGATGAACTTCTTCCCGGGTAATATTTTTACATATCGCCTTCGCTAATACTACGTTTAAATCTCTCCTTAATTCTTGGATTGACTCGTACTTATCTACATCGATGCATATTACAGCACCTCTTCTACGATCAACTTTTACAAACCCTTCTTCCCGTAAAACGGAGTATGCCTTATTTACAGTATGCATGTTGATTCCTATCGTGTCTGCCAATTGCCTAACAGAAGGAAGCTGGTCCCCATCACGGATTTGGTCCGTAGCAATTCCCAGAATTATTTGATTTCTAAGCTGAAGGTAAATGGCTTCGTCGCTGTTAAAATCAATTTTTAAAATCATATTCATCACCTACTGTTTATATTTTATCGATATCTATAAATTCAAATTCATCCTCATCGGAATCTTTTTTTATTTCTTTTTTTTGTTCTTCCTTCGGTTGATCGTCTATTTCTAAGTCTAAATCATCAAAATCCAAATCCTCGATATCGAAGTCATCGTCATCCTCTTCATCATCCTCAGAATAATCCTCGTAATCAATATCATCATACTGGTCTGCATATCTTGCTTTTCTACGTGGTCTTACTATCATAAGCATTATGAGCAAGATTATGACAAGAAGGACAAATAATGCAAAAGCACAAATGATTGCCACCATTTGTTTATTCTCTGTCATAAAGTTCAAGATACCACGATCTGTATTATCTACGGCAGATGTTTCTGACGTACTTGGAATCACTTGTGTCGTTACCTCTGTATCCGCTTCGGTTACCACTGCTGTTTCCTCTTGGGTTGTTTGTACCTGGGTTGTTTCCTCTAAAGTCGTTTCTGCTGCTGTTGTATCTTCTAACGAGGTTTCTACTACCCCTGCTTTATTAACATAGATTATATATTCTTCTGTTGTTTGTTTATCTGCCGCAACTACTCGTATAACAATCCGATTTTCTCCAGGTTGTAAATTATCGGTACCAACTACCGTATAGGTAGCCTCCGGATCCTCTAACACCGGCTTTACTAATACTTTCTCGACATCCTCTCCTACAGATATATGGTATTCTGTCGTATTCGGATCAAATACAATATTTCCTGGAGTTAATTGTAAACCACTTAATCTTGTATTATTACTTGGAACTTCCGTCACTTGGCATGAAATACTTGTTTCAAGGGGATTTATGCCTTCTGCCTTTTGGTTAATTGTATAATTGGAAATTTGAAATATTGCCTGTCCAACTGCTGTAAGTTGGACTTGATAATCCTTTTGTAACGCCATACTTCCATCAACAATTGTAAGCGATTCATGAATTGGAGTCGTCCCCCCATTCACGATTGCATTGGAAAAAGAAAGATCATAGCTTACCTCTGTTATTGCCTCATCGTAATTAATTACGACCGAAACTGTGATGTTATCGCCGATATTGCCTTCCCCTTGTGATATATCTATTTTTATATTTCCATTTGCTGCATATCCTTTTGTTACTGGTAAAAATGTAATAATTAAACTTAATAAAAATATTGGAATCCATATTTTTTTTAATTTATCTCTCATGTATACAACTCCCATCTTCTAACTGTTATATATATTCTAGCACAAACTCATCAAAATGCAATATTATTTTTATACCAAAAAGGGGAAATGTTATACCTAACATTCCCCCTACATCATTATTTATTTATCCTTATCAAAATCCACAATTTCGAAATCGTTGTCATCCGAATCGTCAACTGGTACCTGTACCACATCATTCTCTTGTGTAGACTCTACTTCATCAATATTGCCTAATGTTTCTGATAGGAAATCTAGATCAATTGTCGCATCCTTTACAGGTGCCTCTTCTTTTGGTAATTTGAAATCATCTTCTATTTCTTCATCAAAATCATAATCAAGCTCATCTTCTATTTCTTCGAAATCGTCGCCACTCTCTCCTCCATCGTCATCTTCATCGGAATACTTCCGCTTAACGACAAGTACTACAATTACAAAGATTAAAACTAACACAAGGATAAGAAGCGCAATAATTAATATAAGCCGTATTATCATATCTTGACTATATTGTGTATTTAGCTCGTTATATTTTGCTTGGGCTACGGAGGCATCATATTGATAGCCTTCTAATAACGCTTGATCCGCAGTACCATCGGCTACAAATCTTAAAAAGCTGCGCTCTGTCATATCGAAACGATAAAAGTTCTTTTCCCCATTTTCATTCATTGCATAAACAATATATAGGCTTTCATCCTCACTGTTCTGAATTCTCCATGCCGGAAAACTCTGACCATCGAAAGTTAACATCGTTTCTTCTAAGCCAGATGGGATTGTCACATCTGCATCAGGCTCTAAAATAATATAACTTGCCGTATTGCTATTAATCGTTACATAAGGAATACATTCCTCTGTACTTTCATTATAAACATAGAAGGCACCGCCATTTCCATCCTCGTCCGTTAAATAAAATAGGATAATTCCGTGTGAATTCGTCGCCACTTCTATATTTTGATTATGATATACATAAGCTTGTACGCTAAACCCATCTGGTAACTCAATTCCATCTAAAGATTCACGGACCCATAAAGGATCATCACGGCCCACAACCTTTACGGATAAATCGTCCTCCTCTGATAGTACTACTGCATCCGTACTTTCCAAACGATCTGTTTCACTAGAAATAATGTCCTCTGTAGACATGTCTGCTGCTTCTGTTAAGGAAGCTTTTAATGATTCTTCTTTTTCCTTTGCAATGGACTCCGCAACTGCTATGGATTGAGATTCTGCAGCAGCAATGGATTGCTGAATAGAAGCAATCACCTCTGGAGGAATGACAGGATCTACTGGTGCCACCGTTGTTGGCTGTGTTGCTGGGGGTGCCGTAGTTGTTTGTGGCTGTGTTGGTTCTGGTGTTGGATCTACTGGCTGACTGCCAACAGTTACAGTTGCTGCTTGCGGAACACAGTTAATAGGATTTTTATTTATATCATAGGCTTCTATATTAGTCGCACTAATGGTCGTTGTTCCGCTTCCGACAATGTTGAAGCTAAAACTCGCTGAATTACCATCTAAAATATTAGATGTTCCACTTATCGGCTGCAATACTGTAGCATCATAAGTTAAGGTATATTGAACAAGTATATCTGAACGGCTTGCACTTACAGTTCCCGTTACCGTATTTCCACTTACAGATGCAGATATTACCAAGGTCGCATCCTGTGCATAAGATGTCAATGGGTTATAGGATATGAGCAATACCAGTGTTAATAACACACTTAAGCTGACGCTTGCTAATTTTTTCATTGTAGTCTCCTCTTTTTATTGTGATATTTTTTCTAACTCTAATATATCTCGTTTCACATCAACCATATCTAATAAAGTTATCGTTCCATTTTTATCTACGTCTGCCGCTTTCATGGATACATTGGAATATTGACCGAGTTCTAATATAATACGCTTCACGTCAACCATATCCAGCAATGTAATTGTTCCATTCCCATCTATATCTCCATAGAGAATAATTGGTAGTTCTTTTATAACCGAACCATTTGCAGTTGCGCGGACAATCATGCCAGTACCAAGCGTTACCGAATCACTGCATACGCTGCCGTTTTGTTGATATAGGTTCACTTCAACATTGGATGACTTTTCTACTTTTGATAAAAATGTACCTACCGTTGTACCAATTGGAATTCCAGTTATACTATCCGTTCCTTCTCGATAAGATGGGAATGAAACAGTTGTGATTTCCTCTGCCCCTTGTTCTCTCGTTATATTTAATGTGTAGATTCTACTATCGCCATTTTCTGCTACAGAATTAATGGTAATCTGATTCAAACCAGTTTTCAGTGGGTACCGTTGATTAAATGTCCCCTTCACTCCATTAACAACTGTCGTTGTCACTGTATTAGAATTATATTCACTATTTGCATAAGCCATAGCCGTAATGTAAATACTATCCTTATCGCTTGAAACAGTCATATTATAATCATATACATCTGCCTGGAATCCATCAATGATTTTTCCATCTGCAGCTATAAGAGCAAGCTTATAGTTTGGATTTCCATCTTTTGTTGGTTTCGCACAAGCGGTTTCCGGCATTTCCTCGAATACTGGAATTACAAATACAAATGGATTGTCCAATGCCCCCATAGAGGCATATGCCTTACTAACTCTGGCACTTTCGTTATAAGGCGCTTGTAAATTTTGCATATATTGCTTCCAAAACACTCCATTTTTATCCGTATCAACATTGAATTTCTGGAAATAATTCGTATCTTGCCCACGTTCAATATAACGCTGTGCAACTTTTTGTGCTCCACCAAGTAACGCTTTATAGCGGGTGTTCCATCCGTTTTTATACGCTTCTGCAAGGCCATTTTGAATGATTTCTTCATAAGTTTTCCCGCTTGCTTCAATGTTAAAATAGTTATAATAACCAGATACCGTTGTCCCATTTACTGTAAAGGCTTGGGTTCCTGATATCAGCGCAGAGTCCCCATTTACCCCTTGTTCTTGTTTTACACGAGATGCAAGCATGTACGGACTTACGCCAACCTCTTTACCGATTTTTAGAAACGCTTCCGCATATGTAACCTTACTTCCGTCTGATAATTCTATTTTATTGCCACGGCTTGCTTCCATAAAGGAACCTTTTAAAATATTTTCAATCCCTTCCAAATTTTGAAATTCTGCATAAGATAATTGTTCAAACTGGAAAATTTGTTCCTCATCAAAAAAGTTACGAGGATCCATAAAATATTTTACAATTTCTTCTGACGCTTGTACCCAATAAGGAGCGCTCAATACATTCCACTGATTTGTTGACCAGTAAAAGGAGCCCGTTACCGTTGTAGATTTCCATGATGAAATACTCGATGATGGTACTAGGTTTCGTCCTAAGTCCATTTCCGTTTCATTGTATCGTCCAGAAGATACAAACACCTCACTCCACTTTAGTCCCGTATAATAAGCTTTAAATTTCCAGTTTGGGTGCTTATCTTGCAAACTTCTCAATGCGGACTGATAACTGGCCGGAAAGATATCTTCAATCTTTCCTTCTTTGATATTAACCGCTGCTTCTGCTTGATTAGGTAGTAAATATTTCGCTGTCAAACTTGAAATTCCCAAAAGTATTGCAAAAACACCAATAATAATTATCCGAAATCTGTGCCGAGACGTTTTCTTCTCTTTTCCTTTCATTTAATACACTCCTTCATAAACACAAGTATGATTGCTTCCACAGAAATCTTTCTATATTAGATTTATCTGCATTACGTTCCATTATATCTGTTGCCCTTAATAACTGTCAACTATTTGTAACTGTTTTGTAACAATTTTCAACAAAAAATAACTTTTTTCGGATATGCCAATATGTGTGACTCAAAAAGATTGCAGCTCGTCCAATTATCTCTACAAGCTGCAATCTTTTATAAATTTAAAAGTCGTTTTATGGCACTGTGCATATCCTTATTTGCTCGGTATGCCATTATAATTTTCTCTTCATCCTCTGTCAAATGTATCTTCTTCGTTTTCTCTCCTCTATATCCAAACGTATACAGCGCATCTTCGATATGATATAGTTTACAAAGAATCATTAATGTGTCCGCATTCGGCTGTGTTTGTCCATTTTCCCATCCATAGATCGTTTTAGGAGCTGCAATAATATTATATTTTTTTAATTGATCCGAAACTTCTTTTACCGTAAGATTTGATATCTTTCGATGATATTTTAGCATGTGTGCAATTCTAGGATTCTTCATTTATTCACCCCTTTTTTATATAGTAAAACAAGGAAATTTGAATGTCAATATAAGACAAAATTTTACACTTTAGGAATGATTGACATTCTCGTTTTTCGAGAATATAATAAATATATAACCACATTTTTCTCTTTTTGAAAGAAAGGGGTACATATGATCAATATCTCACAAAAAATACGTGCCTACATCGAACAGAACAATTTATCAATACAAGATATTTCTGATAAAACACAAATACCAAAATACAAATTAGAGAAGCAGTCTCCCTTAAATTTTAATGCCACAGAACTTTGTGTCATCTGTTCCTATTTAAATGTATCCCCAGAAGATTTCATATCAAACGTAGAACATCATCCTTAGATATCTTGACTAAAATTTATTTTTGTCATATAATGACACTGCAGAAGCTAGGGGAGCCGAAAGGCTGAGAAATATATATATTGACCCTCACTACTTGAACCAGGTAATACTGGCGTAAGGAAGCGAATCTTTTATATAATGTTCTTATACCCCTCCTGCAATTATTTATAATTTGAGGAGGAATTTTTATGTCATTTTTTCTAACAAAAGGGGATGGCGAGTACATACTTACGACAGCTGGAACCGTAGCCTTATGGATTATATTACTATTGTTTCTATTGGCAGCTGGTGCAATCATTGTGAATAGACAGGCACAAAAGGGATCGAATACAAAAAGACTCGTATTCTCTGCCATGGCAATTGCACTCGCAACGGTTACCGGATGTTTTATTAAACTTCCCTCTTTGCCACAAGGTGGTTCAATCACCTTATTTAGCATGTTATTTATATGCCTAATTGGAAACTGGTATGGATTGAAAGCCGGTCTCATTGCGGGTGTTGCCTATGGTATCATCCAGCTAATCACTGGCCCATATATTTACCATCCGCTCCAAGTATTTTTGGATTATCCTTTGGCCTTTGGAGCACTCGGTTTATCTGGAGTATTTTATAATCAAAAACATGGGCGAATAAAAGGCTACGTCTTAGGCGTTTTTGGTCGCTACGTTTGTCACGTGATTTCTGGGTATATCTTTTTTACTAGTTTTACAGAAAAAGGCTTGTTAGGCGGAATTATATATGGCTTAACGTATAATGCCTCTTATATTGTACCAGAATTCGTTATTACATTGATTTTAATTGCAATTCCACCAGTTGCAAAAGCTTTACATATAGTAAAACGGGAAGCATCAACCATTTAACCAATTCACATTACAACTTGAAGTACGTGAGAACATAACCCTATGTTTTCATGTACTTTTTTTATGATATTGTACTTATTTAAATACCTGAAAATCTTTCCCCATAGGCCTCTATTCTTTTCCCTATTTTTTTGCTATACTGTTTTTGTTCCTATAGAAACAATCAAAGAGAATCGCTTAGAAATATTTAATATATAAGGAGGAAATTATGAGCGAATCATGTAATCATAATTGTGATTCTTGTAGTCAGAAATGCGAACAAGATAACAAGAAATCATTTATAGAAGCACCAAAGGCAAACAGTAAAATTAATAAAGTAATAGGTATTGTCAGTGGAAAAGGTGGCGTTGGTAAGTCGCTTGTTACCTCTATGATGGCTGTTATGTTTAATCGTCAAGGATATAAAAC
>JBKTKK010000074.1:0-2856 GCA_047242405.1 Lachnospiraceae bacterium
TCTGAAATGCAAGCTTGATTATTTTACCTACATCCTTTATACTCAATACAGGATTTTACATAATCGTAATATAATGGGGGGTAATAATGAAAAAAAATAATATATTGCTATACATTCGGCGCTGTCAGTATAAAAAGATTCTATATCCACTTCTCCTTATTGCCGTAGTTCTTGCGATATTAATTAAGCATCCTATTTGGAATTTTGTAAGTGTTACACACTTACCTGCAGATGTATCCTTATCTGACGCTTATCAAACAAACACTGTATTCGTATCATCTAGTCCCACAAATCTCTATTATACTGGTTATGATTACATCCGCAACGGGAAACTGTCTGGCCACTATTATTACGCACTAACGAATGATAAGTGCCAACTTTATATTATTCCGTCACAAGAGGGGAAACAGGCGCTTGAACAAATAAATCAACCTAAGATAATTGGAAGCCTAAAAGAAGCTGGGCCTACATTTGATGGTTTAATCGATAATATCGCAAAGGAGATACAGTGGAGTAGCGAGGACTTGCTTTCCATATGCGAGCCTTACGTAATTAGTGAAGTCGATTTGTTGCCATTTCGCCAGATTCTTTTGTTTATTAGTTTAATCATCTGTCTTATCCTAGCGCTAATTGCTTTTTTACGTATGCTACTTTATCTTTTTATACCGAAACTAACACCTACCTATCGCAAGTTAAAAAAATATGGAAATCGAGAAACAATAATAAAAGAAGTCGAATATGAATTAGAAAACGAAGTAATTACGAGTACAAATGATATGGTATTAACAACGAATTATCTTGTAGAATTTTCTGAAGACTTAAGTGCCATCGTACCCCTTTCCTCTGTATTATGGGCTTATAAACATGGTTATATCAATCGAACATGGCAACTGAAACGTAGAATGAAGTATACCTTTCATGTCGTAACGGTAAAAGGCGACAACTATTCCTTTAAAAACAAAGCAAAGAAAGATGTAGAACTAATTCAAGATGAGTTAAGCCGTCGTTTTCCAAACTTTTTTTATGGTTATTCTGAAGAACATGCAGAAATGGTGCGTCACATTATAAAAGAAGCGAAAGCAGAAAAAAATATATAAAAATATTGATAAAGTTGTATAGAGTTGAAAAAAGAGCACATAATATAAATAGTCCAAGAACAAAGGCGTTTATGGACAAGAAGAGGCAATTGGATTCCCCCTCCCATTGCTTCCTCTCTACCAAAGACAAGAATACTTATCCTCCCCTTTGATAAACAGGTTTGCCTCCCCCGGCAAGCCTGTTTTCTTTCTATCGTAAAACTCTACTCTATAAATCCCTATATCGAAAGGATTGAATCATATCAAGAAGAACCATTTCATAATTCATATAAGATTTATCATCTGCACGAATTATCCCACTATACTGTGCACCCATTAAAGTAAAAGCTTCTATTTTATGATTTTTCTTATTCAAATAAAGTTTAATAGGTAAAGCTTCCCATGATTCGAGTGAAATTATATAAATATCATCCAAGGAAGTGGGCTCAAATGCTGCTCCGGTTCGAAATGTAATAACATCATTGCAACATCCATTCATATAAAAAGTTACATATTTTTCCCCATAATGAAAAGTCCAATTTCCCGGGTAATCCGTTTGAAATGGTATGGAATCCACATCGAACGTATCCATTGATTTTGATAAAATGTTATAATTTAATATTAGCGTCGAGAACAACAATTGAAACATCATTTAAAAACATGCACCTCCATAAAGTTTTGTTATCATGTTTCCCTGAAATCCCAAAAATTATATCATACCAATAAATGAAAAAACCTACAAACTAGTTGTAGGCTTTAACAATCCACATTATAAATTTTAATCATCTATCGCTTGATCCGCCTTAACGGACTCACCGCTCCATATGTTACAACTGGTCCATTTTTCATCCTTGTCCTGCCAAAACTCATCGTTTACTGGTAAGCCAAGGGGCAAGAAAAAGGCTGAGCTTAAATAAAGACTGCCTACATTTATATAACCTTCTGCCAATTCCGGTTGATAACCATATACCCCAGGACGAAGCCATCCATTCTCGTCAAACATTTCCACTGCTCCCATTACTCTTCGCATAACAGCAGTTAATGCACAACGCACCTGTGCCGGTTTTATACCAGTTTCCAATCTATGCTGAAGAACAGCCTGGGATAACATTTGAAATGCGCCAAATCGATAGCAGATGGAACGACCAATGATTGGATACGTTCCATCTGGTGCAATCATTCGTTCTAAAATAGTTGCATAACGAGAAGCTCTTTTCATTACTTTTGGCTTTAATCGAGAAAACTCATCCGAAAAATCAGCAAATAGCTCAACCAAATCTACATACATAGGCTGTATAACAAAGCTATTATAGTAATCCCAGTGAAATGCCTCTCCATCTCCGTAAACGCCATCTCCCTTATACCAAGTGTCAAATGTACGAAGCGCATAAGTTATTCGCATCTTATCAAAATCCTCATCCCCAAGAACATACAAACCCGCCTCTACCATTGCAGAAAATAGAATCCAATTAGAGTTATAGGCAATAAACTGTCTCGTCTTTTTCAAAGATACAATCACATTTTCTCGAATATGGATGGGAAGCTTTTTTACCAATGCGTTAGGCGCGCGTAATAATGCATGTGCAAGAAAGGCGGTATCCACTAAATTTTGTCCGCCTTTATCAAAATACATGTAATCATCTGATAATGGGTTTGTAGCATTGTCCAAACATAAAATAACAAGTTCTCTATATTTTTTCTGTAATTCTTTTTCTTCTATCGAAGCCAGTTCATTTTCAAGCCAAGGTGCAATGCCAAGCATACTACGGCTAAAAGCTTC
>JBKTKK010000074.1:2866-8642 GCA_047242405.1 Lachnospiraceae bacterium
AAAAGCTTCCAATGGTGCATAAGCAAAACGATCCATGTGGAATTCTTTCGGCAAATTCTTTTTCAATTCATTTCGGCTAAGAGACTCTAACACCGGACTTACGATAAGAAGCATCGCATCAACCCATTCTTTTCTCGTACTACTAGACATTCTTATTCCTCTCTTATAAACATTGGTAATATTACCAAATCCAAAAATCCTTATCCATTAATCTTAGTAATGCTTCTAAATAGAAATAGTCGCCATAAATAATTGGCACATGACTATCTTCTCTATTATTATGGTAGGCAGCTCTACCCATGCCTAGAATCCCATCCTCGTCCTCGTTCCAATTACAAAAGTGTTCGTCCATTGCTTGTAAAATTTTAAGTGCACTTTTTACATAAAGTGCTTTTTCATACTCTGATACATGTTTTGCAATTTCTAATAAGCCACAGGCAGCACAGGCCCCTGCTGTAGAATCATAATAAATTGGTTCTTCTGGCGAACGGAAGTCACACAATGGTAAATAATTTGTTAAAGCCACGTTTGCCATAAAATAATGGGAAACTTGCTTTGCAGCATCTAAATATCGGTTCTCTTTCGTATGGGCATAGCTTATTGCAAAACCATAAATTGCCCAAGACTGACCTCTTGACCAAGAGGATCCATCTGCAAATCCTTGCCCCGCCGGTGTTTCCAACACCTCACCATTGTCGGCATTTAAGATTGCTATATGATTGGAAGATCCATCTGGACGCAACAATTTTTCCAGTGCTGTATCTGCATGTCTAACTGCAATGGCTGCAAATCTTGGATCCTTTGTTTCCTCCGTCGCCCAATATAATATGGAAAGATTCATTAAACAGTCAATAATCATCCAACCAGTTCGATCCCCATTCCAAGCGCGGATAAAGTTACCTAATACATTAAACCTTCCGGCTAAAATATTTGCTGCATGCATTCCTCTGGCAAAGGACTTATTATTTTTTGTTAAACGATAATTGGCAACAGCCGTATGCATCCACATAAATCCTACGTCATGATGTAAACCCGTAAATTCCTGTAGGCATTGATCCAATAAAACTTCTACATTTTCTGCCTTATCTCTATAAATTTCAGTTCCTGTGGCATGGTACATTTGCCACATAATCCCTCCCCAAAATCCATTTGTCCACCAACCTATGTCTTTTTCAGCCATATCATCCACATAATGCCCATTTTCCGGTATGTATGGAATTTTATTTCCAAGTCTTTCACATTCCTTTTGCATTTTAGTATCAAACTTTTGAAATGTAGTCTTTAACCAATGTTTCTCCTCATCATTTAAAAATCTCTGCATTTAAATACCTCCTCCTTCTTATTCCGCTTTTCTTACTTATTAATAGTATAAAGACGGAGCTAGTTTCATTCAATGATCTTCACTGCTTTCAACTGACATATCCTGCTTTTATAAAACCAATACCATATATTTTATAATGCAGTGAAATATTTCTTTCGAATCTATTGTTGAAAAAAACAGAAAACGTGGTATAATACCAAAGTAGATCAAAGGTGACGTATATTTTGCGTTACCTTTTTTTATTTTATAAACAACAAACAAGAAAGGATTGGCACTATTATGAAAATTACAAGAAGAAAGATAGCCATTGTTGGATGCGGCCTCGTTGGTTCATCTACAGCCTTTAGTTTAGTTACCCAGGGTGTTTGTGATGAAATACGAATGATAGACATCAATAAGGAACGAGCTTATGGTGAAGCACTGGATTTAAGAGATAGCATAGAATATTTAAATTCCAATATCAAAGTAACGACTGGTACCTATGCAGACTGTAAAGATATGGACATTGTTGTTATTGCAGCTGGTGCACCACCGAAGCAGGGACAGACTCGCCTTGATACCCTAGAAATGACCGCCAAAATATGCCGCTCCATTGTAGATCCAATTATGGAAAGTGGATTTAATGGTATTTTTATAGCAATATCAAACCCTGTGGATATTATTGCCCACTATATATACAAACTATCTGGGCTACCGAAAAACCAAGTCATTGGAACAGGAACTGCATTGGACTCAGCTCGTTTAAAAAGAATAATCGGTCGTCTAACAAATGTAGATCCTAGAAGTGTTCATGCTTATTCTATGGGAGAACATGGTGATTCCCAAATGGTTCCTTGGTCTACGGTAACAGTTGCAGGAAAACCTTTCTATGATGTAATCAATGACAATCGCGAAACCCTCGGAAAGGTAGACTTAGATGAATTGGTTTATCAGACATCCAGAGAGGGATGGGAAATATTAAATAGAAAAGGAACGACCTATTATGGTATTGCTACTACATGCGTAGGGGTAATTAAATCTATCATGTATGATGAAAATCGTATTATTCCTGTATCTACTTTATTAGAAGGTGAATATGGTGAATATGACGTATTCGCTGGTGTACCAACGATACTAAATCGCTCAGGTGCATCGGATATATTAGAAATCCACATGACACCAACCGAATTAACAAGATTTAAAGAATCGACAAGCATAATTCGTAAGTATATTGATAAAATACAAGAATTTTAAAGGAGAGCGCTAAGCTCTCCTTTTTTCTAACTGTCATTTCCATTATAATTATACGAATTTTAGTTCACAAACTTATCTTTATTTTCTTGCATATATTGGTCCATTGCCTCTGCTACTTTTTTGGAATACGCAACTGCTTCTACAACCGTCTTCGCACCGTTAACAACATCGCCAGAAGCAAAAACACCGTCCCTTGTCGTTTCTCCATCGGAATCGGTTACTAATAACCCACTATCGGTAGCCTTTAGACCTTTCGTTGTTAACACTAGTTTATCTTTCGGCCTTTGGCTAACCGCAATAATCACAGAATCTGCTTTGAAGAGTTCTGGCTTGTCTGATTTCCCTATCACCTTACCATTTTCATCAAAAATTACATCGCAGAATAATGGCCCCTCATCGGTTATCTCTACCGTTTCTTTTCCATATACAAGATCTGCACCGTCTAATATGGCATATTCTATTTCACGTTGGCTAGCCGCTGCCTTTTGCTCTCTTTCAAAAATAGTAACATTTCGTGAACCATTTCTTAAAACAGTACGTGCCACATCCATAGCTGCATTTCCAGCCCCTATAATTGCCACACGATCACCCAATTCATATGAGGATGGATTTGCTAAATAATCAATGGCAAAATGTACATTTCCGAAACTTTCTCCCTTCACGCCTAAAGTGCGAGGTCTCCACACGCCTGTACCGATAAAGATAGAACGATAGCCATCACGGAATAAATCATCGATTTCTAAAGCTCCACCTATGGTCGTATTTGGTCTTATCCTAATACCCAAACTCAATAGCTTCGTTTTATAACGCTCTAATATCGTCTTTGGTAAGCGAAAATCCGGTATTCCATATCGAAGTACACCGCCTATTTTTTCTTTCGATTCAAATATTGTAATATCATAACCTTTTTGTGCCAACAGGATAGAAATAACAATACCAGCCGGACCCGAACCGATTACCGCAGCCTTCATACCATTTTTCGGTTCACATGGAATGACACATTTATCAAAATAGGTATCGGAAATATAATTCTCAATACTACTAATGTGGACAGGACTTCCTTTTTTGCCTAAAATACAATGGCCTTCACATTGTTTTTCGTGATTACAAACAAGAGAGCATACAATCGATAGTGGATTATTTTGAAATACCATTTCTCCAGCCTCATTTAGACCTTGTGTAAGTAAAGTAGAAATCATTGCTGGAATTGGGGTCTTAATTGGACACCCTTCCATACACTGCGGTTTCTTACAATTTAAACATTTCTTTGCTTCATTTATTACATGAACTGGCATACTTATCCTCCTTTTGTACGATAATAAATTTATTATATCATTTTTTATCTCTGTTTCCATCTTTTTTTTATGGTAATCATTCCCAACATCTTTTAAAACTTACTTTCGTATTGTTGACAGAATTCTTTATATTGTATATAGTGAAAGAATACTGTACTATCAAAGGAGAAGGAATGAAGAAAGCAAGAAAAATTTTTGCACTAATTGGTGCTCTTCTTTTAATCGGACTTTATATTTCTACTATTGTCTTAGCTTTTATGCAAAATGATATGGCAAATCGCTTACTACAAGCTTCCGTTTTTTCCACAGCAGTCATCCCGATTATATTATACGGTTTCACCCTAGCCATTCGTTTAAATAAGAAAGATGAAATGAACTCCATAGTTTTTGACAAAGATGAAAACGCAGAACAAAAAAAAGCTCATTAGATCTTGTCTAATGAGCTTTTTTTATAATCTATTTTCTTCTAATAATTTCATCTCTTCCAGGGCCATTGGATACTAATGTAATTGGTACTCCAATTTCTTCTTCAATGGCATCAATATAATCTTTACATTCTTTTGGAAGCTCATCGTAATTTTTAATTCCACGAATGTTGCATTTCCAACCTGGCATTTTCTTAATTACTGGTTTTGCTTTTTCTAATTTCCTTGTTACAGGGAAATCTTTTGTCACAACACCGTCAATTTCATAACCAACACACATTGGAATTTCATCTAAGTATCCAAGCACGTCAACTACTGTTAAAGCTACTTCTGTAGTCCCCTGAATACGGCATCCATAGCGTGTAGCAACTGCATCAAACCATCCCATACGTCTTGGACGACCTGTTGTTGCTCCAAATTCACCGCCATCTCCACCACGGCGTCTTAATTCATCTGCTTCATCACCGAAAATTTCGCTTACAAATGCACCTGCTCCAACGGCACTTGAATATGCCTTAACAACGGTAGTAATATTCTTAATTTCATATGGAGGGATTCCAGCACCTATTGCTCCATATGCAGCCAGTGTAGAAGAAGAGGTAACCATTGGATAAATACCATGATCTGGATCTTTTAAAGAACCTAACTGTCCTTCTAATAAAATGTTTTTACCTTCTTTTATTGCATCATGAAGATATAAAGATACGTCACAAACATATGGTGCTACCATATCTCGGTATTCCAGTAATGTCTTATAGAGTTCCTCTGGATTGATGCTTGGTTTGTGATAAAGATGTTCTAGTAGAATATTCTTCATTTCACAAACACGATCTACCTTTTCCTTGAGTGATTCTTCATCGAATAACTCACTTACTTGGAAACCAATCTTTGCATATTTATCTGAATAAAATGGTGCGATACCAGATTTTGTAGAGCCAAAGGACTTACCGCCTAAACGTTCTTCTTCATATGCATCAAATAAAATATGATATGGCATTAGAATCTGAGCACGATCAGATACTAACACCTTTGGCTTTGGTACTCCTTTGCTCACTAAATCGTTAATTTCATTGAAAAGATAAGGAATATTTAATGCGACTCCGTTTCCAATAATACTTGTTGTATGATTATAAAAAACGCCAGATGGGAGTAAGTGAAGCGCAAATTTACCATAGTCATTAATAATCGTATGACCTGCATTGCTGCCACCTTGGAATCTTACAATTATATCTGATTCCTTCGCAAGCATGTCCGTAATCTTGCCCTTTCCTTCGTCGCCCCAGTTAGCGCCTACGATTGCTCTTACCATATCTTTTATCCTCCTAAAAGCTAATGTATGTACAACGCACTCTTACAGTATATATGAATTTGTTTGGAAAATCAACTGGAAATATGGGAGTTTGCTAACGTTTATTATGCACGAATCTTTCTGTTTTATCTATCTTCTTCATACTTTTATTTTATAAATATGGATTTTTGTCTTATATAGACTTGGCTATGCT
>JBKTKK010000075.1:0-8611 GCA_047242405.1 Lachnospiraceae bacterium
GCACCTGGTAATAATAGTAAGTAAAGCCATTTATGTTGACTTAATTCTGCCATTAAACCCTTTTTCTTTTTACCGGCAACTGCTGGCTGTGCACTTTTGCCCATGACGCATCCTCCCTTAATTGATTTTGAATATTTCTTTGTTTGAACTGCACAACTGATTGTGCATTTCTCATTTGATCATGTGACAATGTTAACACCCCTATATGTATTTTTCAATAATCAATATCTATCGAGATTTTTCGTGCTCTTTCTACAGCAAAACGCCAAAAAAACCCTGGTTTCTCAAGGTAGAAAACCAGGGTTTTTTATTAAATAATCATTATCGCTACTGGACTATCTTATTGACCATACACGCTTTTTTACAGAAACACCCTTTGAAACCAGGGATTCTAATAGTACATTTATCTTATTTCAACATAATGATAACCACTTGTTATTATCCATTGTGCTTTTGTTGGCGATATTTGCCCGGTGTTATTTGTTCATGTTTGCTAAAGAAACGGATGAAGTTTTGTGTATTTGTATAATTTAACTTAGAAGCAATTTCTGCAACAGACATATTTGTATTTAACAACATTTCTTTGGCGATTTCTAATTTCTCCATTGCAACATAATCTGTAAATGTCATATTTTTCTCCGCCTTTAACACTTTCCATATATAGCTAGGATGGTAATTTAGTTGCTCGGCACATTCCGCTAACGTAATATCGCCATTACGTTCTTTCACTAAGGATAACACTTGTTCTAATATATCAGTTGTATGACTTCTTCTAAAGCTACTTAACTCGCTTACGATAGGCGTAATAATTTCTGATTTATAAAACCATTTTATCTTTTCCGAATCATAAATTTGATTGAACCGTTGAAAAATGTTCATTCCACTACTTTCAAATATTTGATTGATGGGAATTCCTGCATCAGAGGCTACTAATAAAATTGCGATAAGAAAACGATGCAAGTATAAATATCTTTCATTTAATGATACACCCTTAATAATTAAGTTATCCACAAATTTATCAACTACATCAAATGCTTTTTTCTGATCTCCTTCATCGACAGCAGCCCGAACTTCTTTCTCTGCAATTAAATTGTATCCATGACGAATCTTTTCCCCTAGTGCAAAGTCGGAATAAAAACTAATTATTCCAGATCCCTCTTCTTCCGTATTCCTATCAAAATGCTCATTATTTTTTAAAGCTTCAACACTTTCATTAAAGGCAGTTCTAAAATGCGTTAACTTCGTGAATACTTGACTTACTCCAGAACTCGCCAGACTATTGTATTCCTCCCAAATATAGGTTTCAATTTTGTCATAAACAGCTACGACTTTGTCTTCTATATTTGCTTTGCTATCTGCTCCAATTACAACAAAAATAGCATTTGCATGACTAATTGGCGGAACAAAAAGCTCGTGTACAATATCCGCTGGCATATTTTGAACAATTAAAAGGCGGATTGCATCTAACTTGGCCATATCACCTGGTTCTTCTAATTTTGAAGAGAAATGGATTCCCATAATAGCGTAATAATTTTCTTTTACTAAGTTAAATCGTTCCAAATTTTGGTTAATATCATCTTCCGATAATTCACCACGAATCATTCGAAGGACAAATAATTCAACCAACATGCCTTTTTGTTGTTGAACGAGCCGCTCTAAAGACTCGTTATTAACAAATAATTGATCAAAACCTTTTTCAATAAAAGAAAACTCATCGCCTTCCATTCCATCTAATCCGGAAAAGGTATGGACATGCTTTGTCAAATCATTAATTGGTTTATAAATCCACCTAGTTCCAATCCTGGCGAGTATTAAAACCAGAATTGTAATAATGACAAGAATTGAAAAAATAGATAAAATTTTCTCGGCACCCTCGCTTACAAACTTCTGATTATAACAAACAAAATAATGGATTCCATTTGCATTGGATTCAGCTGAAGCTACACGATATTTATTGCCATCATCTAAAGTAATCACTCGTGATTTTTCTATCGAGTCAATCTTATTAAAATTCTTCTGATAATAATTTCCTAAGTTTGTATTGGATGTATAAATCAATTTTCCATCTGCATCTAATGCCACGACATCTAATCCCTAAATTTTCCGAGATTGTTATGGAATCTGTCATTACTAAAATTAAATAAAACCGACTTTGTATACATACTATTGGCCGGCATCTTCATAACAAGCATGTAACCAGATAGACTTACTTCTTTGCTACGGTAAGGATTTGTATTATCTTCCCTGTCTACATAATTTACCCAATACATACGCGAATCATGTTCCTCACTTATAAGCGACGTAACCTCTTGCTGATTAAGTGCTTCTTTAAAGGGGTACATACCTTGATTGCTGATAACCCAAGCTTCTTCATTGGAACTTTGCCCTTCTCGAATAAAGGTATAGCCAGAAATATACTCCCTTAATGAAACGGGTCCCCGCAATAAATCGGATGCACTCTTAATATATGTATATCCACTATAGGAGATATCATTATCCAGTAACCACTCTACTTCTGATTTGCCTTCTACTTCTTTGTAATATTGTTTAACACTGTCTAGCATATTTTCAACACGATTTTTTACTTGATTAACAGTAGCACCCATTGTAACATCCGTTTTTTCCGTTACTTCTGTTAGATAAGTATAATAGGAAAATATGCCAAGCACAATAAGAGGCAATATTGTAATTATCAGTAAACTTATGTATATTTGGTTTTTATATTTGTACCTCTTTTGCTTGTTTTTCATCACTTAATTCAACACCTTCTAAATCAACTTTATAAATGCAAGGCTTTCCTTCTCTATCAGAAACAAAAATAATACTCTTATTATCTTCTGTAAAAAATGGGTGAGGATGGGCATCCTGTGGATTTCCATGTTTCGCTCTCCAGGATGTTCCATGATAACAAAGCCGCATCTCTTTTCTCTTGGCTACATCAATTAAATATATAAAATCATTCTTCACTTCTCCGCTATGATCCGGCTCACTCGCATCATCTAGTAAATGGATTGGTACATCACTGCCTTGGGCATCTCCAACCATGTATACATTCTTCTTGTCACAAATAAAATGTGCAAACGGTGAACAGGGCATTAAAATTTCTTCTTCTAGCGTAATAGGGTCAATCATTCGAATATTCTCTATTTTATCACCTGTCGTTTCTCGATAAACAAATGCAAGTTTTGATCCATCTGGTAGCCAAAACTCATGGGTCAATATTAAATCATTGGCTTGTTCCCTGCAACAACGATAATTACTACCATCACTTTGTACAAGCCATAAACGAGCATCAATCAAATCATAGGGTCCCTCGTGACAGAATAAAATCGTATCTGGATCTTGCGGTCGAATCTGGGTATGTCCAAACCAACAGCGATCTTGCAAAACAACATGTCTTTGCTTCTTGATTACATCTATGTATACAATACGGCATAACGGTTTCGCTAAACAATTTTGTGCAAAAAAGTCCCAGTTCTTCCCACCTACGGTTGCTGCAATCGTATCTATCTTTGTTTCAACAATCGTCATATAGTGATTATCATCACTCATTCCTGGACTGCTCCCTTTCCATCCTTCTGGCGTCGTATAGAAGCATTCTCTTTCATATGTGTTTAGATCCATCTTAAAAAAGGAATTTCCCTGCTGATAAAACAAAAACTTGTCATCACTAGAAATCATTCCGCCGTAGTCATCAATCCCTTCTCCTTCCGTTAACTGTACTGCCTCTCCATCTTGCAAGTTCATAAGATATAGTTGTCTTTCCCCATTTAACTCTGGACAATACAAGAGATACTTTCCGTCATTTGTAGTCATTTTATTATAAAAATACATATGATGGCTTGTGTGATTCGGATCTGTTAATCGCGTTACCGTCACTCCTGTATAAGAATCCGTGTAGGATGTAAATTTGTTTTGAATTTTATCTCCAATAGCCATATCATTTTCCTCCAAGTCATTATTGTATTATAAACAATTAACAAAAATTTTTAAAGTGATTTTTGTTAATTTTTTTAATTTTCGCTATTTTTTTATTCTATCAGATTGCAAAGTCTTTTTCAAGGACTCTAAAGATAACTTCAATTAAGAAATAATCCCCTTATTTTCCGAAATCATTGCACGCTTCTTCCTTTTACAGTTTATAGTAGACAATGAAGTCTTTTTCTGAACCCTAATTACAATATTGTACAAGATAGCACGCATACTTCTCAGATCTTGTATACAAGTTTTAAGCACTGACAAAAAACGTCATAATTTGTCTAACCCATCTCTTAACCAGAGTGACTGCTTTTTGAACCTATACTATCCAAATATTGACTCGTATCTTGGGTAAAACAATAATATGATTACTTGTTTTATCCAGTCACAACCTCTAAAAAAACGTTGGTTTCCTTAAAAAGCAATAATAATCCATTGACCACACACATCTCTTTTACTATTATTAAGCTAGTAAAACCGAAAGGAGAAGCATATGTTAAAAAAAATATATTGGGCCAGCGACTCAACGGTACAAACAAATCATATTGAAACTTATCCACAGACAGGAATGGGACAAGTATTGCCCCTCTATTTAAAGGATGATGTTATCGTCCTAAACCATGCAGTAAATGGAAGAAGCACAAAAAAATTTCTTGCAGAAGGACGATTAGCCCCTATTAAATCCCAACTCCAAAAGGGGGACTTCTTTTTTATCGAATTTGGCCACAATGATTGGCATACAGATCCTGAAAGACATACGGAAGCTTTTGGTGACTACCAAGAGAATTTAAAAATTTTTATTGAAGCTGCTCGTATGAGTGATGCTAACCCTGTATTAATTACCCCTGTTTATTGTCGATTTTTCCTAGACGACGGTACACTAAATCCAAATGTCCATTTTGATTACCCTGCTGCAATGAAAGAATTGGCAGCAAGGGAAGGAGTCGCTTTAATCGACTTATGTGAAAAAAGTAAACATCTTCTTGCTAATACCGATCCCTCCATTAGTAAGCATTGGTATATGAACCTTGAACCAAATACTTACCCTGCTTACCCTGAAGGCAAGGAAGATAATGCCCACATGCAATATAATGGCGCGGTCCAAATGGCTGGACTAATTGCAAATGGGTTATTGGAACTAGGCGGGGAGTATGCCGCATTAATTCGACCATTCCATAAATAGACTTAACTATAAATACGGTACGGGACATCCCGCACCGTATTTATAAACTTATATTCCATATACATTTAAATTTGCATATTCTCCAATAAATGGAGCCAATTGTCGAAAGCCAATTTTACCCCCACCCAACTTTTTACCATACGTAACTCCGTCATCAACATAATGAAATATTTCTAGATCATCAATAAAGAAATATATATCATCTTTATGTTTCAAAATGGATACTTTATACGGCGGTAATGCATCCGCAATATCTGGCAATGGGTCACCACCTTGTGCCACTAAATGAAAACCATAGCTTTTACGTAAATTACAAGTGTGAAACGCTCGCTCATCCTTTTCTTTTCTTCTATAATAAGAAATATGAAACGCATTTATATCACCATGGTGATACAAATTATATTCTCCCGTACGAGAAGATAGATTTGGTGAAAATAAATCCTCTCCCTCTTTTCCTCTTGCCGCAAAAAACATCATACACAGTCCTGGTTCTCTTACTGGCCAGAATTCCCATTCAATATATACATCAGATGGAAATTCTTCTGGACACCAAAAAACGTAATTTGCTTTTTGCCCCTCTACTGCACTTAGACAATTTTCCAATCGCATTCTCTTTTGAGGAAAAGTAACCGCTGCACTACCTTCCATAATAAACCCGTCTACATCTTCTTGTTTGGCTAATGGGTTGTTATATAATAATTTAAGTTCATTATTAATGTTATACTTTTTAAAATCAATCATAATGCCTCCTAATTATCTATTTCTTGTGTTGCTGTGGACGACTCAAAGGTATCTATTCCTCTACTAATTATTTCTTCTCCTAAATCGTCGCTGCATAGCAACGACAAATCTGCGATGGCCATAACTTTGTCTTCATAATTTTCAACAATATCCATGAACCATCCCTCTGTTGTCATTGTCCACCGAGGGAAATTTTTTCCCTCATGTCCGGATTTTGCTATAAAACGGATACCATCTGTATAGACGGAATGGGGAAAGTGTATTTTTTTCGGATCAAAGGAAGATAAAAATTCCCCTTGACATAGAAAAGTCCATATGCCATCCTTTTTGTACTCAATTTCATATGCTTTAATTTCCCCTTCATGCTCACGTTGGTTTTGTCGTGGCATATAGATGAAACCTTCAAATGTGTGCTTTGTTTTCATAGAAAACATTATGTGGTATGGGTATCCAAGAGGTTTTGTAACACAATAAGTGTTGGGATTTCCGTTCATAACATTACTTAAATCCATACTTGGATCTTCTTCTAGTGTAGCTTGAACAAGCAGACGCTTCATTATTGTAGTTGGATAAAAACAATTTTGTAATTGGCCTAATGGAACACATACCTGTGGATTAAATTGATCGGATTCCACATACCTCCATAACGAATTTCTAAGCTGCTTCGCTGCTGGTCGTCCTTCTAAATCATTTTCTAAATCAGCGGTTACGCAAAGTAGGCTTCCTTGTTCAACCTTACACTCAAAAATCATGCCCAAACGGTAATTACGATTCCATTCATCAATTGGTTGTACGATGCTATGTAGTTCCAAAGGCATTCCCTCAAGGTTTATACCTTTTGCACCTGCCATAATTTTCTCCCACTGCCAGCTTTGGAACGTATCCGTAGGGAAGTCTTTAAGGGCAGGGTGTTGCGCATCAATCAATAATCCCATTCCCCTTGCCCAGGTAGGACCCATTTGCGAATTCCAAAACGCCGGCTTAAATGCTAGCGGTGGGCACGAAAAGGATAACTGATCCGCAGTTGGCGATAAAATGACCTTTTTCCCCGCCTTTAAAGCCTCCACCGCCTTTTCAAAACTTCTTGTGTAAAGAAAGTTATTTTCTTCTACTAATTTATCATCCAAATTATAGACCCATAGCATCCAACTATTTTTTATATTTGTACCGTTTATATATACGTGAAGCGAGTATTGCTCTGGACATTTTAAACCATCCAAATCAAAGGTAATTGTGCCAATTTCTATATTTTTAGCTAATGGCAAGGTAATATTTTCAAAATTCCCTTCTCTGCAAACATTTCCGTTGCTATTACGTAGTTCCCAACAAACAGTTACATTTTGTAATTCTTCTTTGTCAAAGTGGCAAAATTCTAATGGACAAGAAACTATTTCTGAATTTGCATAAACCCGCTTAGCAATTCGAAGAAGTGGTACTGTTGCACTACAAAAGTTACGAAATTCATTTGCTTTTATATAACCCTTTTCTTCCCAAAAAGCATCCAAAACTCCTACAAGGGCTGTTCCTTGCCCAAGGTAATCATGTAAGTCTAATAGTTCAAAACCATATACATGAGGTGTTCGAAAATTTGCCTCCAGATCTTCTTTATACATTTCTGCTTGCCATTTACCTGAATGAAAGGCAAATTCTTTATTTTGATCCAATAATCCGTGGGCTTTCATATTTTCACGAAAGACTACGTAATTTCCTGGATACATATATCCCGTAAATTTTTCAATAATATTATAATCCGGATAAGAACACCATTGCCCTAACTCATGGCAAATAACTGGATACTTAATTCCTTCCAAGGACTCTCTATAGTCTTTACCATACCAACCTTTCGAATTTCTAATTGTACCACCCGGTTCAATACCATAACCAGAACGGTGAAAATATACATAATCGGTGCCCTCAATATCTGCTGGCTTTACTGGATATGGCCAGCCAGATTGAATGGTATAGATATGCCGATTATCAAATTCCTTCACCTTTTTTACCCATTGAGATAATGGAGCATACCAATCTCCCCCCGGTTCATTTGATGGAGATAACATTAGAAACGATGGGTGGTTTCCAAAATAATGAAGTATTTTTTTCGATTCGTTTTCTAATACTTCATTCATTGATAAGCCCTTTCCAAAAACATTCCACATTGCACACTCCACATGCAAGTACATGCCTAATTCGTCAGCTGCCACAAAAGCTGCTTCTGGTGGGCAGTAGGAATGAAATCGGATGAAATTCAGCCCCCACTCTTGAATTTTCTTTATCATATTACGCCAAAAGTTAATGTCTGTAGATGGATATCCAGTAAGAGGGAAGTCTCCACCAAAATGAGTTCCTCTAAGATAGGTTGGTCTTCCATTCACAAGAAACAGACCATCCTTCGTCTCAATTTTTCTAATTCCGAAATGAACTTCTCTTTCTTCAATACCATAGCTCGTATTAACTCGTATTATAGCCGTTTGCAAATTTGGGGAGAATTCATCCCAAAGAGGGGTATCCTCTGGGTATTGGATGGTAAAACGATACCGGTTAACTCCATTTTTACACAGCACCTGTTTCGTAAGTGATTGGCTACCATCAATCTCTACTTCCACCATACAAGGATCGTCCTGCTTATTCATTAAAATAATTTCAAAGTCTACCATCTTCGTTTCAATATCAGAAAAGACACGTACCTCTTTCATATGAATAGGTTCTACT
>JBKTKK010000076.1:0-8567 GCA_047242405.1 Lachnospiraceae bacterium
GTACTAAAAGGAGAAGAAGAGGCAGCTAGAAAGTTATTACGGATCTATTATGAAAATGAGGAGCATGTAACCGATGTTGCGGAAAATGAGGAAAACGTACCTGATGTTGTAGAAGATGAGGAAGAAAATTTACTATATACTCACAACAAATCCTACATGAAAGCTTCTGAAAAATATGAAGAGACCCACTCCTCTGCCTACTCATTTTTACTTGTTGGTGGCATTGTATTGATTTTAGACATCCTATCTATTACCGGAATTTTTGTAATACCTTTCTTATCTAATAACTTACTTGCGAATATCGTAATCGGTGTGTTAGGAATTATATTTCTAAGTATTTCTATCTCCTCTTTTTGTAGTTTGAAAAAGTTGAAACAAAAAGCTGAGGAAGAAGAAACTTTTACAAATGAAGTGATAAAGCAGTTCCTAGACCATTATACTGTAGAGGCAATTAATAATGAGTTAATGGGCCGTGATGAAATGTCAGATGAAGTCGCTACCCTTAGACGCTATACTATTATTAAAGATAAGTTAATTATGATGTATCCAAACTTAGATGAACTATATGTTGAATACCTATCGGAAGTGCTATTCTCTAAATTATTTGAGGAATAATCAAAAAAATTCATCCTTAAACGGATGAATTTTTTATGTCTATTTGTTTGAATTTAATCCTCTATAAACTTTGATGTTACCGATAAATTTATTACTTTTCCATCTGGTACAAGATGCGCAACTACTGCGCTTGTTTGATGGGCGGACTCTAAACTAACTTTACCCTCTTTTGTCAAGAGAAGCGATGCAATACTTGCTGAAAATAAACCAATGGCAAAAAAAACAGAAAAAATAGGTTTAAAATGGACCAAGAACTTCAACTTGTCATCCCCCTTTTAGGTATTATTTACCAATAACCACTTCCATTAAAGCTATTATAATCCTTTTATACAAGTTGTCAATACAATTCTTACATAAACCTTACAACATATGAACACATTTACCATTTTTGTTACTATTTACTATTTTATTATGTGCACAATGTATAGTACACATCACAAGAAGAAATGTACGAAGGACAGACACCCCCTTTTCGACCTGCCCTGTTTCCACCTACTATTTTTACCATGCTTTAAAAGGCGTTAAGATCTCTATAAATCAACTATGGTAATCGTTGAATTTGCAAACGTCTTAACGCCTACCCTTTATATATGCCATATCATGTCGTACCAAAGTGCATTTCCATGTACAGATCTACTGACTCCTTTATTCTCATAACCAAAAGACTGATAATAATCAATTTTCTCTTTCTTACAAGTTAAAATCATTCCTGTCCTATTTTCACGTCTTGCTACGTCTGCCAGGGCATACATTAAGCTTCCTCCTACTCCTTGACGACGATAGCTCGCCTTTACATCTAGCCCAAAAATCGCCTGGTATTTTCCATTTGGATTATGGTAGGATGGATTAGAAAACATTTCGTCACAAATCGTCTGTTCATTTGTAACGCAACCATTTATAAAACCTATGATTTCACCATTTACTTCCGCAACTAGAAAGCTACTTGGAAATGCCCTTAATCGTGATTCCAAACATTTTGCATCCGCTGCTTCCGCTTTTGGAAAACAGTCACACTCGATTTGTACAATCGCGTCTAGGTCCGATAAACTTGCCTGTCTGATCTTAACGTTCATCACTTACCTCAAAGTCTACACATACGCGGTTTGTTAA
Source organism: Lachnospiraceae bacterium (assembly GCA_047242405.1). GTDB lineage: Bacteria > Bacillota > Clostridia > Lachnospirales > Lachnospiraceae > Fimimorpha. The sequence goes on from JBKTKK010000076.1 coordinate 1,726, forward strand.
ATTCTCTTTCATTATCACTACTGCTTCTTGATGCACAGGATGCACTTGATATTCCGCCAAATCTTTCTCTGAAAGAAACAAACCAGACAACAATACGTCTGCTGTACTCGTGTTTAATAACGGAGCATAAACTTCACAAGAAATACAGCCATCACAAAGATTGGTGACCTCCTGTATTTTGTTACGGATTGCAGAAATTACTTCCGCTCGTTCCTTCTCTGTTCCATGTTCTTTAAAATTCCATGATACGAAATGACGAACCATAAAAATCAATCTCTCTTTCTTGTTTACTTCGTTGATAAGTATTCATCGATACCTTTCGCAGCTGCTTTACCAGCTCCCATTGCAAGGATAACCGTAGCTGCACCTGTAACAGCATCGCCGCCTGCATAAACACCTTCTTTGTAGTCTTCCCGTTATCTTCTTCCGCTATTATACATCTCCACTATTTATTTCAAGCCCTTCGTTGTGGATGAAATAAGGGTTCGATGAATACTGGGAGACACAATGCGTTAACATCAGCGTAAATTCAGATTTCACTCACTGGACGTCTTCTACCAGATGCATCTGGTTCTCTAAAGCCATGCGTACACAAACCATACCTTTTACCCAGCCATTTTCATCAACTAAAATTTCTTTCGGATTGCAGAGTAGGTCAAAAATAATACCTTCTTCTTTTGCATGATGTACTTCTTCGACTCTAGCCGGAAGCTCTGCTTCACTACGACGGTAAACAATATGTGTTTCTGCACCTAATCGAAGCGCTGTACGAGCAGCATCCATAGCAACGTTCCCCCCACCAACGACAGCAACTTTTTTTCCGTTTGATATTGGAGTATCATAATCTGCACGGAATGCTTTCATTAAGTTGTTACGTGTTAAATATTCATTGGCAGAAAATACACCGTTTGCATTTTCTCCTGGGATTCCCATGAATTTTGGTAAGCCGGCACCAGATCCAATAAAAATTGCATCGAAACCTTCTTCTTCTAATAATTGATCGATTGTCGTAGACTTTCCAATAACAACATTACACTCAATTTTAACGCCTAATTTCTTCACATTTTCAATCTCATGTTTCACTACCGTATCCTTTGGCAAACGGAATTCGGGCATACTATACTGAAGCTCCGCCTGGTTCATGTAACGCTTCAAAAATAGTTACCTCGTAACCCATTTTTGCAAGGTCACCTGCACAAGTAAGGCCTGCAGGGCCAGATCCAATCACTGCAACCTTCTTTCCCTTCTTTTCTTGTGGCATTTCTGGCTCTATGTTATGTTCTCTCGACCAGTCAGCAACAAAACGTTCTAACTTTCCGATAGAAACTGGTTCTCCTTTAATTCCACGAATACATTTTCCTTCGCACTGTGTCTCTTGTGGACAAACACGGCCACAAACAGCTGGTAAAGCGGAGGAACGACCAATTACTTTTGCAGCTTCTTCTATGTTGCCTTCCTTTACTTCATGTATAAAGGCTGGAATATCGATGGATACTGGACATCCTTGAATACATTTTGCATTTTTACAATTGATACAACGAGCAGCCTCTGCCCGGGCTTCTTCTAGGTTGTAACCTAAACAAACTTCCTCAAAATTGGTAGCTCTTACTTTCGGATCTTGTTCTCTTACTGGTACTTTTTTTAATACATCCATTATTTGTCACCTCCACACATTCCGCATCCACCGTGATGGGTATCGCCTTCATTTTCTTTTAATACGGCTCTACCTTCTGCGGATTTGTACATCTGCTGTCTCTTCATTGCTTCATCAAAGTTAACAAGATGTCCGTCAAATTCTGGACCATCTACACAAGCAAATTTTACTTCTCCTCCTACTGTAACGCGACAGGCACCACACATACCAGTACCATCTACCATTATCGGATTTAAGCTGACAACTGTTGGAATTTCTAGCTCCTTTGTAAGAAGACTTACAAATTTCATCATGATCATCGGGCCAATGGCTACGCAAACATCATATTTCTTTCCTTCGTTTTGAACGAGATCCTTTATCACTTCGGTTACCATGCCTTTACGCATATAACTTCCATCATCGGTTGTTATGTATAGATTTCCAGCCACTGCTTTCATCTCTTCTTCTAAGATAACAAGATCTTTTGTTTTCGCACCGACGATTACATCGACAGCAATACCGTGTTCATGCATCCATTTTACCTGTGGATAAACGGGTGCTACGCCAACGCCACCAGCAACAAATAAGTATTTTTTCTTCTTTAATTCCTCTACATCTTCATCAATAAATTCAGATGCACAACCCAATGGACCGACAAAGTCATGGAAATAATCTCCTTCTTTTAATTGAGCCATTTTTATGGTAGAGGAACCAATACTCATAAATACGATGGTTACCGTACCTTCTTCTCTATTATAATCGCAAATGGTAAGCGGGATTCTTTCCCCCTGTTCATCGACCTTGGCGATAATAAATTGACCAGGTTGGCAATGTTTTGCTACTCTTGGTGCTTCCACATCCATGAGGTAAATTTTTTCCGTAAGCGTAACTGCTTTTCGAATCTTGTACATTCGTATATCCTCCTAACAATTATAATCTATACCTACTCTAAACTAGGACAAATTCCCGTCTTTGATTAGAATGTTGGTCATACTTCTTTATAAATTTTCAATCCAGGTATGAGATAAGGATACCCACGGCTGTACCGATGGAATAATTCGTTCATCTTTATCCCCTGTTTCTTTTGTTGCCAATGATAAACCATGACATCCCTTCGGGAATATATGTAATTCAAGAGGTACTTTATGCTTCCGTAAATTAACGGCTAGCAAAAGGGAATTTTCCACTGGTACCGCTTGATCCTCATAAGTATGCCATATAAAGGTTGGTGGATTACTAGGACCTGCTTGGTTCTCCAATGATGTTTGTGCAAGCAGACTTTCATCACATCCAGCCAATAGATTCTCAAAAGATCCGCGATGCGCAAATTCACCGCTCGTAATAACCGGATAGCATAGGATGGCCCCATTGGGGCGTATCGCTTCTTCCGTTAATCCAAGCGGGCCATAAACAAATTCTTGATTCCAAAAAGTTGCTAAGGATTGTACCAAATGGCCCCCTGCTGAAAACCCTTCAATTATTATCTTGTCTTTCGTAATATGCCAGTCTTCTGCATGTCTACGTACATAGTCTACGCTATATGCTAACTCCAATAAGGCAGTTGGCCATACATCCGGAGCACAGCTATAGCGAAGTACAAAGGCATGATAGCCCATAGCCATATATTGCAAGGCAACGGCCTCCGCTTCCCGATCGGATGTTTCCCTATAGCCACCCCCTGGACAAATAATAACTGCTGGTCGATTGACGATCTTTAAAGGATCTAAAACATAAGCAAAAAGTTTTGCCTGATAATCCTTTTTTAATATACCAGCTTTCTCATAAGGAATGTTTATGTCTATTTCGAAATACCTCATATCCTCTTCTCCCTTAAAGCTATTTTTCTGTTAAAAAATAAAACGGATCCCCTTCTTTGCTTTCCAAAAAATGCATCAACATATAGGCACACATAATCGCGACATTTTCCTCTTTTAAAATTCTTCTAACTTCTTCTTTGTCTGCCAGTACAACTTCAATATCTTCTACGTCTTCCTGTCCATCCTTACAAGGAACCCCAGTCGCATAGCCATATACCGTCGCACAAGACTCATCTGTCATTCCAACAGAGGTGAAAAACGGTCTGCGAAACATCTCATTTGTCTCAATAATCGATAAATCCAATCCCGTTTCTTCTTTTAATTCACGAACCGCTGCCTTTTCATACGATTCACCTGACTCAACTAAACCAGCAGGAAATTCATAAATATAACCATCGATTGGATAACGATATTGGCGAATAAGAACGATTTTATCTCTCTTCTCACCATAGACACTGTAAATCAATACGCCGTCTGGCGCATTTTTACCAGTTATCATCTTTAAATCTCTCACTTCTTTTGCCCTAGATGACACATAATAAGGAAATGTATGATTTTTATCATCTACTACATCGAGCTGATACATATTTAAATATTTAAAATCTGTTATCTTATGAATATTCTTCACTTTATTCATAGAACATCACATCTTTCTTGCATTACCATCGATTATGCATTTACTTTGCTATTGGTATAATATACCATGACTATTCTACCAAAGAATTAGAAAGAAAGAAAGGGTAAACACAAAACTTCTCGACATTTTACTCGATTGAAGTAAGAAAGCACTTGTAAATCATTTTTCTATAATAGGTAGAGGAAAGAGGATATCGCGTTAGCAGATCTTCTCCCTAACGCAATATCCTCTTCCACACCTTTATGTAAAACAAATTATTTCAGATAAAAGACTTCTGGCATGAATTTAATTGGTTCTTCCTCATTAAAATCGAAGGAACCTTCTACCATTTTTGACGTAATTGCATTCCAACGATTACAAGCATCGCTTTGTGCAATGTATTCATTTGCAGCCTGTACATCATCGCATTCAAAAACATAGAAGAACTGATTTCCATTTTGGAAAATAGAATAGTTCCGATATCCTGCTTTTCTATGTTCTTCCATAATTTCTGGCCATGGATTTAAATGCATCTTAACATACTCATCTAAATATTCCGGTTTTACATTCCATGTCCATGCGTATTTGTTGTTTTTCTCCATTGTTTCTTATCCTCCTTTTATACAAAGAGATGCATATCATCTCAAGAAACATTATACTATATTATTCCACTTTTGTTAATCCATGAAATGAATATTTTATAGCCTCCGGTTCATATGCTTTTCTTACTCCCCTTTTACTTCAGAAATGAGCATATTGGAATTCAAAGGAATAATCTCCTTTAATTCCAATATCCCCGCCTCGTTTGCCTTCTTAACGGATACTACCTGTTTTTTACTCCCTTTTGCTATTTCAAACCTTGCTTCTGGTTCTAAACCAGTAAATGTTAATTTTACTGCTTCGTCTTCCATAGAACTATTGCGAAAATCCCCATATACGAACCCGCCCTCTGTCTTTCGGATTACGTAATCGCGTGTTCGTTCCAATATTTCTCCAGGATTTCCTTCCATCGTATTTAATACGATTGTTAATTCTCTCATAGTACCAGCTCCTTTATCTCTATTTAATCAAATGAATCGTTTAAAATAGAATTATTCATTTATCAAAAATGGAATATAATATGCAATTTGTTTTTTCCACCAATACCAATCATGGTTAGCGTCGCTCCCCCAACATTCAAACCTCGTATGGATTCCCTTTTTCTTGAGTATATGTTCCAATTCCTTCGTACTTTTCACAGACTCTTCTTCCCAATCTCCCTGTCCAGTACATATAATGTTCTTTCTTTCGTTATAAAGTTTCACGTATGGATGGTCTTTTGCCATATTGGCAAGATAGTCACAGGGAGAATTGTCGTACACAAGGGGGTCCATGTAGTCACCAAAAAAGTAACGCGCACGATAAATCCCACTTAGGGATAAATTTCGATCAAATAAATCTGGTCTGCGGAAAAAGAAATTTGCAGAATGAAACCCTCCTAAACTACAACCAAAGGACAAAATTCCACGAATTTGTAAAGTCCGGCCCATACGATTTATTTGCTTTACTCTTGGAACAAATTCTTCGGTTATATAGTGATACCAGCGTTCCTGCTGTTCCATCCTCTGTCTTGGTAAAGCCTGATCATTTGACCAAGATTCTATATCGATGCAGTCGGGTGTGAAAACTTGAATTTTTCCATCCATGATATAATTCCATAGTATATCAAGAATACCAAAATTCTCAAAATCATAAAAGCGACCATTTTGACAAGGAAAAAATATACAAGGTAACCCCTCTTTCCCATATACTTTGTACTCCATGTCTCGCTTTAAACAACGACTATACTCTCTCTTATATTCGATATCCATTTCTTTCTCCAAGAACATAAAAATAGCATATCATATTTTTATTCAAAATGGTACCAACTTATACCAATTACCCTTCTTGATTCACCACAAGTACATCTCCATCTCTTAGATTCATTCCATTTGGAATTACGACACATATCGCGATTAATTAATATTACTAACATTCCTTTTGGTAATGACAATTCTGCAATGGTTCTGTTACACCAATCGTGATTTTCATCAATAATAATTTCACTTAGTTTTATATCCGTATCATCCACATAAACAAGGGCACTTAAAACGAGAATATCGTCTTCTAAAATTTTCGTATCTCCGTCAGGAACTACCGTTGCTCCCTTTCTACGTATTAAGACGAGTAATAAATCTGCCGGCATTCGCAACTCTTTTACTGCCTTATTAATCCAAGGATGACCTTTTTTCATTACTAAACGAATGAATTGTACTTCCTCTTCCTCTGCGTAATCATTGAAAGTCTTTAAAACATCATCTTCACTAATTAAGTTAAGCTTTCTCGACACAACGGGCAATAAGGTACCCTGTATTGTGATTGACAACAAGACAATACCAAAAACAATATGGAAGATATCGTTTTCCATGTTTACACCACTCACGGTCGCCATGATGGCAAAAACGATGGAAGACGCCCCTCGTAAACCAGCCCAGGATACAACAAGTTGTTGATTGAACTGTGCACGAAATGGGGATAAAATAAGAAAAACTGCAATTGGTCTAGCAATAAGTGTGATAAATAATGCGATTAACAACATAGGAATGATAATTTCTGGTATACGGGAAGGAAAGGAAAGCAGGCCTAACATGAAAAAGATAAGCATCTGCATTAACCCGGTTAAACCATCAAAAAAGTGAACAAGCGCTTTTTTATTATTTATCTGTTGATTTCCTAAGATAATCCCTAAAATATATAC
>JBKTKK010000077.1:0-8381 GCA_047242405.1 Lachnospiraceae bacterium
GATACGACCTTTTTTCGCACCAATTGCCTTCTTCACACCAATTTCCTTTGTCCGCTCTGTCACAGAAACAAGCATAATATTCATAACACCGATTCCACCTACCAATAATGAAATACTCGCGATCCAAATCAATTGTTGATTTGTAGAACTACTTAATTCTTGTAATTGCTTTGCCTGCTCTAATAAGTCTTGTGCTTTATATTTATAGCTTGTGCTTTGCGACGTGCCATTCAATAACTCTGCCACTTGTTTTCCAGCTGTCCCCATTTCTTCCGTACTCGTTGCTCTTATTACAACATTTTGTGGCTCATCAAAGAAATAAATGACTGGCCATACCGTACTTGGAATAAATAAAACCCCCGTCTGATCTTGATAAAAATTATAATAATCGTCCATTGAGTTAATAACAGGTTCAAACTTTTCACTTTTCTGTGCCACACCAATGACAACAAATGGTTCCCCTTTAATCTCAATGGTCTTTCCGATAGGATCTTCTTCTTCAAATAGGGAACGTTTAATAACCGTATCGATAATAACAACTTTACGAAACTGTTTATAATCACTCGTAGTAAATAAGCGACCGTCTTGAATTTGGTAGCCACAGGTCTGAAAATAATTTTGATCAATTCCCGTTATCTTCCCGCTAGAAAGTACTTTACTTCCGTAAAAAACAGATTCTCCGTAATCTTTTCGCATATTATAAACAGAAGCAGCAACTACGCCATCTACTCCTTTTATTGCTTCATATGTAGCTTTCGACACAACTGGAATCCCATCTGGAATCCCCGTCCCATCATTAATTTCATATACCCAATCCTGCTCATATAATTGTATTTCAACGGTATTGTTACCTGCTCCAATAATATTTTGTTTGATTTGTTCATTCGTTCCTTTGATGGTTGAAACGATTGCGATGATGGCTGCAATACCGATAATGATGCCAAGCATAGTTAAGAATGATCGCATTTTATGAGACCAAATTCCTTGAACTGATAATCGAATATTTTCTAGCATGTGCTACCTCCCTAACTGAATATTTGGAAGATCAATGGGATTATCTTCCGGCAACTTTACTTTTACCCCAGACTTCACATTTTTACCATAAGGGAATGCTAAATAGTCATCCAGCGATATTCCTTCTTTAATTTCTAAATAAGCATCATAAAGTACTTTTCCAGTCTTTACGTAACGTTTTTCCAATTGATTTTGATCATTTACAGCGTACACGTAATACTGTCCCTTTTCTTCTCGCACATATGCCTTATCAATAAATATGGCTTCTGTATTTCCTTCCACATTTACACTTAAATCCATGCTCATTCCATTTACTAAACCTTCCGCCTCTGCTATATGTGCGGTAAAAGGATAATAGGAAGCATTTGGATTCCCTCCGCCGTATCCCATAGACTCAGTGGTGGGATAATTTGCAATTTCTGTAATTTCTGCTTCGTAAAACTGTTGTCCGTTTTCTCCCCAACTGGTTGCCTGTACTGAAGTCCCCACTTTTATATTATCTAACATTACTTCACTAATTGTTCCAGAAATGTAAAAACCATCTCCACCATTTACACGAATAAATGGCTTGCCCTCCTTATTTTCATCTTCTATTGACTGTACTTTTCCTTTTACACTACTCTTTATTGTCGTGTCTTCTAATTTCTTTTCGGCTAAAGTACAAGCTAGTACCATCTGTCGTTTTTGTAAATCATAGTCTTTTAGTTTGTTCTCAGCCTCTGTAATTAGCTTTGTCAATTCTTCCTGGGTATAGCCGGGTTCTTCCACTGGGGGAAGTTCATTGTCTGTATTGGGAATTTCAGTCTCCTCATCTGCATTTGGTCTTGTTTCAAGAACTAGTTTTAGATTTGCATTTACCATTGGCCTTTGCATGTTTAACGCTAAAACAACCGCACCGTCTTCCTCTTCTACTGTACCAATTGACCAATCCGAATAGGTCTCCTCTTCAGAGGCTGTACTACCTTGCGTTTCCCCCATGGTAGGTTCCTTTGTCAATTCTCTCCCATCCATTTCCCATATATAATAAGAACCATCTTCTCCATTGGGTTTCACTTCCATTTTTGTATACAAACTCCCCTTCACCATCTCCTCAAAAAAAGAGGCTTTTATAATACCATTTGGACTACAACGGAAGACATAAGGGTCTTGTTGAGTACCACTACCTTTATAGGCTTGTGCCATTCCTGACAATTCTTCCACAACCGTGACGGTTGGTTCTTCTGTATCTGGTACTACAACTGGCGGTGGTGAAGTTGCTGGGACATACGGTTTTGTAGACTTCCACTTTTCTAGTTCTTTCTTTGTATTATTTATGTCAATATCCAATTTTTGTACCGCGATTTTTTTCGTTTCCAATTCTAGTTCAGCCAAAGTAGTATCAAGTTTTAATAGTGGGGTGCCTATTTCCACCTCATCCCCTTCGGTTACCAAAACTTCTAACACCCGTTGATCACTATTTAAGTATATCTCCTGCATCATTTGGTTCGTAGCGATTCCATACATACTCATTTCAGATCCCCAATCTTGGGAAGCAATATTTGCTACTGACACAACTTCAATATTTGAATTATTTTTTTGATTCTCTCGATACAAAAATACGCCACCAATACAGCTACCTACTACAATTGTGAGGCACAGTATTATGATTACTACTCTTTTCATATTGTTTTCCTCCCTTTCACACTGTAGTTAACTGACCATCCCGTATATATACAATCCGCTGTGCGCGGTTTGCAATTTCCAATTCATGGGTAATCATTATAATGGTCACCCCTTCAGCATGTAACTTATCAAAAAGTTCCATAATTTGATCCCCTGATTTGGAATCCAAAGCACCGGTAGGTTCATCTGCCAGTAGAATTTTAGGACTGTTTACCATAGCCCTTGCAATTGCCACTCTTTGACATTGTCCACCAGATAGCTGGGTAGGTTTAAAGTTTATCCGTTCTCCTAGCCCAACTCGTTCTAAGGCTGCAATTGCAGCTTTTCTTCTCTCCTTTTTCGATACACCGGCGTAAACGAGTGGTAGGCATACATTATCCAACGCGCTCTGACGAGGCAACAAATGAAAATTTTGAAATACAAACCCGATACTACTTAGCCGGACTTCTGACATATCTTTATCTTTTTTTTGTAAAATATCAGTTCCATTTAAAAGATAACTTCCACCAGACGGTTTATCTAGGCAACCAATAATATTCATAAGTGTCGTTTTACCAGAACCCGACGGCCCCATAATTGCTACATACTCTCCCTTTTCTACACTTATGCTAACATCCTTTAAAACAGGAACTTCTAGCTTACCTTGTTGATAGGTTTTAAATATATTTTTTAATTCTAGAATCATCATATTCCCCCTAAGCCTTCTTGTTCATCGACCCGTACCGTTTTATTTCCTTCTTTTAACGTATCATCTGGAAAGGCAATATAATCGTCTATCGTTAAACCATCTATAATCTCATATTCTCCTAGGTTTTCATCATATTCCCCTAATTGAACCTGTCTTTTTTCTATTTTTCCTTCCTGATCAATCCATACAAAAGAATCCCCTTCCTCATTTTGAACAATATAATATTCACCGAGCCATAAGCCTTCTTTTTGCTCACTTATTCCTTCGTCTAATTCAATAAAGACATGTTGACCAAGCATTAAGTCATCTGTATTACTTAACGTAACATAAAACGAATATTTACTAGAAGATCCCGCATTACCCATTGCTCCGTTACCGGTAAAGGAATCATTGTTGCTACTTTCTTGACTTTCCCGATCAATTTTACTTATTGTACCAGCCCATGTTTTATCTTCATCAACCCTAGAACGTACAATTACAGACTTCCCTTCTCCGATTTCATATATATTCATCTCACTAATTGTTCCTTTGATTCTAAATTCTCCAGTTGCTAATATTGTTATATAAGCGTCACTACCCGTTCCTTCGAGACTGCTGGTAGGTTTTTCGTTTATCTTTTTAATAACTCCATCCATTTCGCTCGTAACAATTGCATTATCTATGCTTTTTTGCAACTGTTCCATTTCTAGCTGTTTTGTATTTATGTTGTATTGTTGTTTTTTTAGTTCCGTCTGTAACGTTTGAATTTGTACCGTATAAGACAGTTGTGCATCCGCGCTTGCCTTTGCCTTTTCTGCCTCTAATGCGGCAATCTGTGTACTAGTAGAAGCCATTTCATTTTTTATTTGTTCGATCTCCAGTTGCCCTTGCTGAATATTTAGTGCTAATTCATCGGTCTCATACTGGAAGAGAGGTGTGCCTACAGTAACCGTATCTCCCGCTTCTACGAACAACTCTTTTACTTTTTTAGAAGTATCCAGTTTTACTTCTTTCGTCTCCTGCGGTTCCACAACACCAGAAAAACGGTTATTCCATCCAGTTGCTATATTTCCGGTAATTGTGCCTACACCTGACACAAAAACATTGTTTGCATCGTTATCTCTCTTTCTACTCTGGTAGATTAACACGGATGTTGTTACAGCAACTGCTAACACAACTCCAATTCCCGCCACGGCTAAAGTTTTCTTTTTCATAAAATCCTCCATTCCTTTTATTCAAATCCACAGTGCATAACTTGCCCTTAGTATATCATGGAGGATTCCTAAAATCTTATCTTATTTCTTACAAAAACCTAAGGGATTTTGAACAAAAAAAAGAAACCTTCCGGATAATCCGAAATGTTTCTTTTTTTATTATGAACGAAAAATCACTTCACCGGTCTCATGGTCCATAGAATCTACAATTGCTAATGATTCTAAACGCAAACCGCGACCTCGAATTCGCTCTCCACCTTCCTGGAAACCTTTTTCTATAACAATTCCAATTCCTTCAATTGTGGCACCTGCACTCTGTACTAAGTCGCAAAGTCCATCCAATGCACAACCATTTGCAAGAAAATCGTCGATAATAAGTACGTGATCTTCTTCACTTAAAAACTTCTTGGAAACAATAACATCATAAACTTTTTTATGGGTAAAAGACTCGATTTTTGTACTATAAACTTCTCCATCTATATTAATACTCTGTGTTTTTTTTGCAAATACTACTGGTACTTGAAAATACTGCGCAACGACACAAGCAATGCCAATCCCTGAAGCTTCGATGGTCAATATTTTGTTAATTGGACAGTCAGAAAACAGACGTTTAAACTCCTTTCCAATCTCATTAAACAAGTCAATATCCATTTGATGGTTTAAGAAGCTATCCACCTTTAACACATTCCCTTGTTTAACTACACCATCTTTACGAATTCTCTCTTGTAAAAGTTTCATGATTCTTCCTTCTATCCTTCCTCTATTTCATTTCTTATTCCTTTATATGAAGAAATGATGATTTTGAACGATTATACTACAATTCTTTACGCCTTGCAATACTTGACTTAGAGAATAATTCCTACTATGATATAGAGGATACAAAATAAAATGCACTGATAAACAGGAGAAACGATGCAATACGAAGATATTTTAATTGGAACGTTTGTAAAACGCTTGAATCGTTTTACAGCATTGGTAGATATTGCCGGACGCTCCAGTACTTGTCATGTGAAAAACACAGGAAGATTAAGAGAATTACTGCTTCCAGGCGCTAACGTTATACTGGAGAAAAGTAAAAATAAAAATCGAAAAACCGCTTACTCTTTAATAAGTGTTTATAAGGGTGATACACTCGTAAATATCGATTCCACTGCCCCAAATCAGGTTGTATATGAATGGATTAAAGCAGGCGGACTTATACCTACACCTACCCTTTTAAAGCGTGAACAAACATTTGGAAATTCTAGATTTGATCTATATGCCGAATATGAAAATCGTAAGGCCTATATAGAAGTAAAAGGTGTCACCTTGGAAGTAGACCATATTGCCTATTTTCCTGATGCACCAACGGAACGTGGTGTAAAGCATATAGAGGAACTCATACAGTGTGTACAACAAGGATACGATGCTTTTGCTGTTTTTGTCATTCAGCTGGACGGTGTTACAACGTTTAGACCGAATCAGACGACCCATCCTGCTTTTCAAAAAGCATTGTTACGCGCACAACAAGCCGGTGTGCAAATTAAAGCAGTTTTATGCCATGTTGATATCAGTGAGCTAATAATAACAAAGGAAATACCGATTCACCTTGCATAATTCTCATTATTATATTAAATATAGAAAGGTAAGAAAAAGATGATTTCAGAAGAATTAAAACAAAAAATTACCGAGCAAATCAATGCGTTTGCCGACAAGGAGTTATCCGATATTGATCCACAGAAAACGAAAATATCGGTGCAGTTAGATCGCTTAAAACCAGAAATGGAGCGTATTGCAGCTAAATATGGCATTGATTTAGCAGATGTCTTCATTATTTATATGGATATGAATACTGCAACGACTGCTAAAATTGAGCAACAATTACAGGAAAAGATGAAAGAGCTGGAGGATCTTTAATTCCCCAGCTCTCTTCTACTTTCATGTACTGCTTTCTCAATTTCTGCAAGACCACGATGGTGTAATTCCTCTTCTAACTTCTTAGCCGCTGCCCTTGCACGGGCCTCTTTTTCTTCTCTTGCTGCCTTTTCGATTTCCTCTGCCTCGATGGCTTGAATTGTTTCATTTAAGGAAAGCATTTTTGCATCCAATTTATTTACAATATCTGCACACGCCTTTAACTCTTCACTAATGTATTTCGGTGCATTCCCTTCAAACTTATAATAAATCTTATGTTCTAAACTCGCCCAAAAATCCATCGCAATTGTACGTATTTGTATTTCTACCTTTGTTTCTACTGGTCCATCTGATAAAAAAATCGGTATGGATACGACCATATGATAACTCTGGTAACCATTTGTTTTTGGATTTGCAATATAATTTTTAATAATTAAAACTTTGACATCACTTTGTTTGCTAATCATGTCAGCAATCTTGTAAATATCAGATGTAAAGGAACATATAATACGAATGCCAGCTATATCATTTAAATATTTCAACATATTGTCTATGGTAGCCTCATGCCCATCTCGTTTTAATTTTTTCACAATACTCTCTGGTGATTTTATTCGAGATTTTACATGTTCAATTGGATTATAATTATGTACATGCAAAAACTCATTGTTTAAAATCTCAATCTTTGTAGATATTTCTTTTAAGGCAGAATCAAATAGGAACATTAGAGTTGTCCATTCATCAATTTGCTCATATTTTTTCGGTAACTTCATGTAAAAAGACCTCCGCTTAAACAGGCTCATTTGCAGCCTTCCATACTAGTATACTTCTAACAAACACATCTGCTTCATATTATAACATGAAAAGCTTTCGATGCCTATCTATTCACAAAAAGTTAAGATTTCATATTTGCAATATGCATTTTTAACTCTCTACTACTATAGAAGTAATACTTAATTGCTAAAAGGACATAGGCAGCAATCCAAGCAAATGGGCTAGCCAGGCAAATCATAACATAATTATTTTGTGCGAAAAACAGTGCCATAATAATTCGTGTTACAAATTCTCCTACACCGGCCATAAGTGGGACAAAGGAAAGGCCAACACCCTGTAATGCATTTCTATATAAAAATAAGAAACTTAAGAAAATAAAAAAGAATGATATTGTACGCAAATATGTTTGTGCCCAATGCAACACATCCTCTGTCGGATTTGATACAAACCACCCAACTATAGTATTACCGCCTAAAACGACAACGAGTATCGCAAATACCGTTGTAGCAATGGCAATTATGGAAGCACTGTGCATTCCAGCTTTAATTCGATCATATCGACTAGCTCCCATATTTTGTCCACAGTAGGTTGCCATCGTCGTTCCAAGTGTTTGCATCGGCTGTGTTGCTAACTGTTCCACCTTTGAGGCAGCCGTATAGGCACCGACTGCTGTAGAACCAAATCCATTTACTGCACTTTGCAGTACCATAACACCAATGGCAGTAATCGAAAATTGTAACGCCATTGGTAAACCAATGGAAAAGAGCCGACCTGCTAATGAAAAAGAGAACGTCCAGTCTTTCTTATGTAAATGTAAAATGGGAAACTTCCTAATAATATATAGGATACATAATAAAGCAGATACTCCTTGTGCAATTACCGTTGCATAAGCTGCACCGACTACGCCACTGTTAAAAACTACGATAAATACGATATCTAAAATAACATTTAAGATAGAAGACACAATTAAAAAATATAATGGCGTTTTGCTGTCACCCAAGGCTCTTAAAATACCTGCCGCCATATTATATGCCATTGCAGCCACGATTCCCCAGTAAATAACTGCAATATATTTAACCGCATCATCGATAATATTATCCGGTGTCTTCATAAGTTCTAACATCGGTCTTGCACCTAAAACCGCAATACCTGTCATAAGA
>JBKTKK010000078.1:0-8380 GCA_047242405.1 Lachnospiraceae bacterium
CGGTTTTCTCTCCATAATATTTATTTCGGCTGGCTGACGTTCTAATACAATCGAGCAAGTAGGATCAATAAATAGTTCCAACAGTACAACGTGAAGCGGGAGCAGAAATAAAGCTTCTGGTGCTATACCTAAAATAGGAGCAAGCAGGGAAGAACAAGCAATCGGAATATGAATGGAAAAAATGTATCCAACTGCCTTTCGAATGTTGTCATAAATTCTCCTACCATCTTTTATTGTTTCTACAATAGTAGTAAAGTTATCATCCATTAAAATCAAATCGGCAGCTTCACGAGATACTTCACTTCCCCTCTTACCCATAGCAATGCCTATGTCTGCATATTTTAATGCAGGTGCATCATTTACACCGTCACCGGTCATAGCCACGATTTCGCCCTTCTCTTTTAGTGCCTTTACAATACGCATTTTATGTTCTGGTACAACCCTTGCATAAATTTGTGTGCATTCCACCACCTCACCCAACTGCTCATCAGACATTTCGTTTATCTGATTACCTGTAATAATGTTATCTACTCCCACCATCCCTATTTTATTTGCAATAGAAGAGGCCGTTATTCCATTATCCCCCGTTATCATTACGACGCGGATACCTGCTCTATTACAGTTTTCAATGTCATTTTTTATTCCATCTCTTGGTGGATCAACTAGTCCAATAAGGCCAAGAAACGTAAGGGTACATTGCTCTAAATTCGCTGGTATTTTCTCCTTTTTTTGCAGGTGCATGGAAGCTACTGCAATAACGCGCAGCCCCTCCTTAGTCATTGCATCCATCTGTTCATAAATGCCACCTATTTTTTCTGCACCGATTGTACATAAAGATAAAACTTGTTCCGGACAACCTTTCGCAGCAATTACATACGTATCATCCCTCTTCCAAACATGCCCCATCATTTTCAACTCATGGGTAAAGGAATACTCACTTATTAATTCACCACCAAAGAGCTTTTCTTTCTGTATTCCATGGTCCTCACAACAGGCTAGCATAGCAACTTCCATAGGATCGTAAGTATCCGGTTCACAACCAAGCCCCATGGTCTCTATTAAGACTTCTTCCGCGCATTCATACGACCAAATATGCTCGACTTTCATTTGATTCATCGTTATCGTACCTGTTTTATCCACACACAACACAGAAACGGCACCTAACGTTTCCACCGACGGCAGTTTTCGAACTAAGGACTGTTTTTTTGCCAACCGCCAAGCCCCCATGGATAAGAAAACAGTAAGAATTACAGGAAACTCTTCTGGAATCATTGCCATTGCTAGCGTAACGCCCGAAAGAATACTTTTAATAAGTCGATCCCAAATGGCATAATGGGATATATTAAAAAAAGTACATAGGCTAACAAGCACAAACAATACCGCCGCAACCCCAGCACATAGTTTTACAAGATTGGCCGTCTGTTTTTGTAACGGAGACTTTTCTTCTTGAGCAGAAGCAACATTCATACCAATTTTTCCATATTCGGTTGAGGCTCCAATCTTTTCTACTAGGACAACACCAGATCCTTGAATCACTAACGTACCGGCATAACAATAATCTTTACGCCAGTAATGACTTTGAACTTGCTTTTTCCCCGCCTTTTCCTTCCACACCCCTTGGGCTTCCCCAGTTAAGGAAGATTCATTGACACATAAATCACTGCACTTTACAATCGGCCCATCTGCCGGTATTTTTACACCTTCATAAACAAACATGCAATCACCTGGTACTATATCAACACTATCTATCATTTGTTCTTTTCCATTTCGAATCACCGTAATATGGGGCGCAGACAGTTCTTTTAACGCATGTAAAGTTTTATCCGTACGCCATTCTTGTAATACATCAATGGATATTACCCCTATAACAAATATAAGCATAACTGCCCCATCCCTTGGTTCTCCAAGAATAAAATAAATAATTGCAGCGACAAGGAGTAAGAGAAACATTGGCTCACAGATAATCGCAACCACTTTTTTTAAGAAGTTTTCTTTTTTCTGCGGTGTTAGTTCATTCTTTCCATATTTGTCCTGCAATTCTTTTGCTGCTGTAGCACTTAGTCCTACCATATTTTGATTTTTGTTTGTCATAAAAGGTCCTCCGCTTGATAACGTTTGATTCCCTTATGGCACTCCAATTGAGGTCTATTTTTGTTCCATAGTATAAAAAAACACACCTATGGAACATACTACTGTCCCACAGATGTGCGTTACTGTTTGCAATCTGTTGCTGCATATGCAGCCCGGCCCCATGACCTTTTAAAGGTTCATCGCCTGCTCAGTTTGTACTGTTGATCTCGCATCTATTTAAGATGTAATGCAGTGCAAAGAGTTTTGTTATATTATATGTTAAAGGAACAATTTGGTCAATTAATTCCTTCCCCAATCAATCGCAGAATTCTTCAATTTCTGCTGTTCTTCTGCCGTTAAACCTAAGTTTCTTAAATAAGAGCTCACCCCTACCGTATGCAGATAGGATAAAAGTTCTCCCATATTTCCTGGATCTGAAGTTAATAAAGGCAAATAAAATTCCAGCTCTGGTGCGTTTCCAAAGAATGTATTGATGCCTTTTTTATTATAAGTAAAAGAGACCTGATAATCTGCTATTATGTCTTCTTCCTCTGCTCCTAATAAAGTTAATAAAGTCGCAGCTAAAACCCCTGTCCGATCTTTTCCTGCTGTGCAATGAAATAAGACGGCTCCGTCATCAAAACCTTTTATTACTTCCCGTAGTGCCTTTACAAGATAACTTCCCTCCTCCTTAACCATTTTGATATAACTTTCTTTTAAACTTTTTGAAAATGCATGGACCATCTGGATTTCCAAATCTTCTTGTTCTCCTTCATTTTCAGCCATTAAAGGACAATGTTCATACTTCATCCCGGCCGGCACTTGATCTGGCATTGCACGCATTTCACTACTGCTTCGAAGATCAATAATTGTTCGTACTCCAGCCTCATACAACTGGTTCCAGTCTTCCTGCGTTAATCGATTCAAACCATCTGCCCGATACAAGCAATTCCATTTTACGATACCGTTTCCTTTCACTGGTATTCCGCCTAAATCACGGACATTACAAGCTCCCACTAACGGTATTCTTTTTTTCTGCATCATAAAACACCTCATTCCCTTCCCAATACTAGTTTAAACTTGTTCTCTAGTAGTCCTGCTACATACTACATATCTATCATAGCAAGTTTCTATTTATGTATCAATAAAAAAGATTCGTAAAATATTTTATTTTAACAAATAGCCTGTATGTATTTTAGACTCATACAGGCTATTATAATTTATCCGTTATTAACAAGTCACATCAGCTTCATAACCGCCATAATGATTAGAATTATTCCACTTACCCATGAAATATTAAATCGCAATTTCTTTGCGATTTTATTGCCAAGCCATGCCCCAAGCATAACGGCTATTGCATCTACAATCAAGGCACTTATTACTACTGCCCATCCGTTGACATTGACTAAGGCCGCGCCAAAGCCAACGGCTATTCCATCTAACGATAAGGCAAGCGACAAGGATGCCGCCTCCTTGGGCGATATAACTTTTGAATTATCCACATCAGCCGCTTCCGGATCTGCGTATAAATTTAATACAAAACGAAAATTACACAACGAAAAGTTATAATTACGTCGTATTGCACCATACTTTCGAATTATGGACTTTGTGATGCTATCTAATAGCTTTATCACTCCAAGACACATTAATATTAAGAAACAAAGAATCGTTGTTAATGAAGGTGGAATGTATTGCCTTACCAATGACCCAAGGAATAATGAGACTCCTAATATAAATCCGCAAGTAATATCTATAACCCAAACAGAGGACATTGGGATTTTAATTTTATTACTTCCATAAGCGAAGCTAGCAACAAAGGAATCCATCGACAATGCGGATGCTAATATGACTGCTTCTAAAATCATCAATGCAAACTGCACAAGAAATCATTGCTCCTCATACCTTTTACTTCATTGTATTCCACTATTTGTTGGACGGTCACATATTTTTACAAATTACTCCCAATACTCCATACGATACCCTAACCCGTTTTCCATACGAATTGGCAGAATGATGCCAAAGACTACGATGCTACCGGCTAACAACCATAGCAGCAAAGGAACCGAAAAAATCTAGGTGTTCTATTTTGTTAATTATATTAACTCTGAAAATGCCAAAATTAAAGGGGCTACTCCTTTTCCATCATTTTCTACAACCGGTTCACTAATATAATAATTATAACTTCCATCTCTCCGGTTCGTATTTCCTCCCAGACCTGCAACTAGGCAAATTCCACCTAACTGTAATTTTCCATTCTTCTCGGATAAATATTTTTTGCAAATTCCCTCAAATGCATCAATACCATACTTTTTATAAGATTCATCCAAATATCCCAATCGAATGCTCTTTAGAATAGCATAAGAAATTATTGCACTTCCACTCGTTTCTAGATAATTCCCCTCTCTCCCTACTTGATCGATAACCTGATACCACATTCCACTTTCTTTATCTTGAAAGACAAGTAATGCGTCAATTAATTCCTGATAAATTTGCAATAACTCTTTCTTTTCACTAACCATTCCTTCAGGCATAACTTCTAGTGTATCGACACATGCCATAACAAACCAGCCCAATGCTCTAAGCCAAAATTCTCTAGAAAGACCAGTCGCACGATTGCACCAGAAAGATTCGCGTGATTCATCATAACCATGGTAGTAAAGTCCCGTTTTACGATCCTTCATAAATTTATGTACATTTTTAAACTGATTAAAGCTGTCGCTACATCCTTTTTGCGCATTATACTTTGCTTCATACTGCATGTAAAATGGTTGCCCCATGTATAAACCATCTAGCCACACTTGATTCGGATACACAAGTTTGTGCCAAAAATTACCATCCTTCGTTCTTGGATGCGCATCTAATTGTTTTCTTAATAACTTTGCTGCCTTTAAATATTTTTCCTTATGGGTAAGTTCATATAAGGAAATAAGTACTGGTCCCCCGCATAGGTGATCAATGTTATAATCCTCCATATGATAAGTCAATATTGCTCCGTCCTCCTCTATAAAATACCCCATAAATTGGTCAACAAAATGCAAATATTTTTCATCTTTCGTTTTTTCATAAAAGTTTAATAGTCCCCGCATCATGATTCCATTGACATAGTTCCAATCTGCTTGTTTGTTATGTACGAATTGCTCTCTGTTCCAAACAGGGGCAGTGGGTGTACTATTCGATATTAATTGCATCATATAATGTTTTAAAATTCCCGTAAATTCCATTTTCTAACTCCTCGCTTTCGTTAAACCTTTCCTTTTTTATATTTCTTAACTGTTGTCTATAATTTCTAGGTGTTTTTCCCGTATATTGCTTAAATACTTTTTCAAAATATGTAATACTCTCAAATCCAGCTATTTCTGATATTTTAGTTATGGTTAGATTATCCTCTGTTAAAAGTTTCTTTCCTTTTTGAATTCTTAAAATAACAATATATTCGTTAACGGTTACACCGGTCACTTCTTTAAAAATTCTAGTCAAGTAGCACCTGCTAACAAAAAGAGCATCCGCAATTTCTTGCAGTAATAACTTTCGATGACAATGAATCTGAATATAGGATACTGCATCTTGAATAATTCTATATTTTGTTGGATATTTCACTTCTAATTTATGACTAACCTTCTCTTCTTTTCTACTTCTCAATATAAGAAGAAAAAATTCTGCTAGTTTCATCTTTGCTACTATTTCAAATCCAATTTTTTTACTAGCAATTTCATCTTTTATTTCAGTTAAAAGTTGGCACGCTCTTTTAAATTTGATATCATCTGGATGAATCAGTTGGTATGTTTCAAATATCTGTTCTAATTTCCAAAATCCATTCTTTTCTAAAAAAGGATTGATCCACTCTTCTTTAATTTCTACAAGTATTCGTTCTTGACCTGACTGTTCTGCCATACTGGTCCAATGTATCTTTTCCTTTCCTATTAATACAATCATTCCTTTGTCTACATGCCAGGTTTTATCTTCTATAAAATAATATTGCTCTCCCTCCAAAAGCACATATATTTCATATTCACTATGCATATGTTTCGCTGCCATGGAATATCGCTGTTCTCGTACAACGCAATCTAGCATGAGGCCTTCAATTCGCTCTCGAAATTTAATCTTTTCCATATTCCACTTCCTTTCGAATGTATCCGTTTGTTTGACTTTTCCTCCCTTTGTGCTCAATATTTTGATATTTTCAAAATAAAAAGCTATATACTCAATATATAACATAAAGTAAAAACAGGAGGGAATTTATGATTTATAAAGATTCCAAAATTACGAATTGTAAAATTGCATATATTGGAGGAGGTTCCCGTGGATGGGCATGGCGTCTCATGGCAGACTTTGCTTTGGAACCTGATTTATCTGGAACCGTAGCGCTTTATGATATCGACTTTGAGTCAGCTAAGCGTAACGAAATCATAGGGAATCGCCTATCTTCCAGACCAGAAAGTATCGGAAAATGGGAATACAAAGCAGTAGAAACATTAAAAGAAGCGTTAACGGATGCTGATTTTGTAATTATTTCCATATTACCAGGTACTTTTGATGAGATGGAATCCGATGTCCACGCTCCAGAAAAATATAATATCTATCAATCCGTAGGGGATACTGCTGGTCCAGGAGGGTTAGTCCGTGCACTAAGAACGATTCCTATGTTTATGGACATTGCGAATGCGATAAAAGAATATTCACCAAAGGCTTGGGTTATCAACTATACCAATCCCATGACCCTCTGTGTAAAAACTTTATATCACGTTTTTCCTGAAATTAAGGCTTTTGGTTGTTGCCATGAAGTTTTCGGTACTCAAAAAATATTAAGAGACATTTGCCAGGAAACTCTTGGAATTTCCGGCATTGAACGTAACGAAATTCTTGTAAATGTACTTGGAATTAACCACTTTACTTGGTTCGACCGTGCATCTTATAAAGGAATCGACTTATTCCCGATTTATACAGATTACATAAATGCACACTACGAAGAAGGTATGCAAAAAGGTGATAAAAATTGGATGAATTCATCCTTTACAAGTGCACAACGTGTAAAATTTGACTTATTCAAACGTTTCGGACTCATTGCAGCAGCTGGCGATCGTCACTTGGTTGAATTTATGCCAGGAACAGAGTACCTAAATGATAAAGATACTATAAATAGCTGGAAGTTCGGACTTACTACTGTTGCATATAGAAAGAAGGACTTAGTAGATCGTCTTGCCAAAAGCGAACGCCTAGTGAATGGGGAAGAAGAAGTAGACTTAAAACCATCCGGTGAAGAAGGTGTCCTTTTAATTAAGGCACTCTGTGGACTTACGCGTATGGTAAGTAATGTAAATATACCAAATATTGATGGCCAAATTCCAAACCTACCACGAACAGCTGTTGTGGAAACAAATGCAGTTTTTGAAAGAGATTGTATCAAGCCAATTATAGCTGGAACTATTCCGGACAATATTTTGCCTCTCATTAAGCCCCATGTTGAAAATCATGAAAATATTTTAGAAGCTGCTTTAACATGCAACTTTGATTTAGCTTATAAGGCTTTTATGAATGATCCGCTTGTGAAGGGAAAATGTTCTCCCAGCGAAGGCAAAATATTGTTGACGGAAATGATTAAAAATACATTGAATTATTTACCAACCGCATGGGAAGGTGAAATATTATAATGGTCAATGTTCTCTAAATCATAATCGTTTACAGCTCCTTGAATACTGACGTCTTTTAATTCAAGAGACTTCACATTTCTTGCAAATATTCCCTGTCTGCAAGTAGGTTCACATGCAAGCATCATTGCTGCAATTCCTTCTCTTGCCTGCGGGGAATATTCTATTGAAACATTTTCCATAACAACGGATTCTACTTTTTGTTCTGGTAGCCCATAGATACATACGCCTGTATGATGCGCATTCTTACACTCTATGTCCTTAAAGTGTAAGGAACGAATACTTGGGGTTCTGTCATCAACTGGCAACGCCTCCAATGTACCCACATATTCGGTTCTTCCATCCGGATCACAATAATAAAAACAATTCACAACAAACGGAGACTTTACTTCGTTCATTGAAATATGATTAAAAAAGATTCCATCCACTATAGAATCTTTTCCTCTTCCTCTGCGTGTTTTAATACGTAATCCTCTATCTGTATTTAAAAACATACAATGGCTTACGGTTACTTCTTTTACACCACCTGCAATTTCACTGCCAATTGTAACGGCTCCATGCCCCTTTTCCATTAGGCAATGACGAATAGATATTTTTCTAGAAGGCGTCTTATGCTTCTTTCCCATATAAATTTTACCGGATTTTATAGCAATACAATCATCTCC
>JBKTKK010000079.1:0-6445 GCA_047242405.1 Lachnospiraceae bacterium
ACAGTGTCATTAAATCCTATTACAGGATTTTTTATTGTAATATTCGCAGTATCCTTTTGTATTGTCATAGTATCTATCTTTATTGCCGGTAGCAATCCGTACTCTTTTCCTATACTGGTAAATGGAATTAATAAAATTGGTACTTTAGCAGAAGTGTCAATAAATCCACTTCCCTTACATGCCGCAATACATGCAACGGTATCTTCATCCAGAAGCTTTTTCGCAGTTCTGTTGTCCACAAGGCTGACCGGTAACCCTGATGGTGTAACAAGGTGATTTCCAGTGTCTAGTAAAGCCTGCAACAACACTTTATTGCCTCTGTACTCTAAAATAACGGTATATACCGATTTTTTTACTCTTTTTAAAAAATTCCAAATATAACTTGCTCCTATAATACCACCACATGCAATTGCCATAAAACCAAGTAACGCATAAGTTGAGATTTCTTGGGCTCCACCATAAAGCAGCCTGCGTACAAATACTCCTACCCCCGTTTGATAATAGAGGAAGTTTAAAATACCACCGGTAAGCCAAGTAATAAAATAAAGTGCCGCAACAGCTGCAAGTACTTGCCTTCCTCCTTTCACAGGGAATGCGATCTTGCACATTAGTAGGCATATTCCTACATACGTAATAGGCGAAAGCAAAATAGATGGTATGTCGGTCATCAAAACTGGAACCAACGCCCATAGTGCTCCTGCAATGGCAGCAAGTGCAAATCTTGGGATACTAATCTTATATTTTCTGACGATACCAACAACAAGTATAAGCAGAAAATCCATGCTCCAGTTAATGATAAAATAAATATCTATGTACAACATGCAGTCATTATACCCCTATTGGACTGCATTGTTTGTCAAAGCTTGGTAGTAAAATACGAAAACTTTCCAAGATATTTCGACACAATAGCAAAGAATTTATCCCCTTTATTCACATAAAAAAAGACCGTATACTTTATGTATACGGTCTTTGTGTCGAATGCCTAAGTTCGCTGTAGCTTTTTTAAGTTAAATTTCTGTCATTCTTTTACATCATAAATGGAATCAATTGCCTTTAGTTCCTGATACGTATCAATCTCCACAATATCTTCCCACCTACATGGACGGATTTGAACTTGGAATTCATCGATAAAGGAGCCAAGCGCTACCTCATCCCAGTATTTTTGTTTCCCATCTGGCAAATTGTAGACCTGTTCCACGCACTTTGCCAATTTTTCTCCATCTTCCTCTGTCCAATAGGAAATTCCAAACATATGGTAAACATCTTCACCACCACTAGGGGATAAGTGACGAATATATCCATCTTCTACATCAAAACACCAGTCATTTGTTGATTGACGCCAGACGCCAATATAATTGGTGGAAAATTCGTACTTGCGTATAATATTAGGGTTGCTGACCAATAAATCAGCTTCACATACGTATGCACCTTTCAATCGATCCTTTGCTAAGTAAACAGAAGAAATATTATTCGCCTCTTTAAAATATGGATTTTGAATAAATTTAACATTTGGATATTTATAAAGCAATTGATCAAATTGCTCCCATAAATATCCTCTCACTATGATGACTTCCTCTATTCCTGCAGCGGTTATAGCATCAAGAAGGGTCTCTATAATCATCTGACCATGTACGCGTACTAAAGGTTTTGGGGTATTCAACGTAATGGGTACTAAACGAGAACCAAAGCCAGCAGCTATGATAACTGCTCTTTTAACACGAAATGGTTCCAGAGCTATCCTTCCCTTTTCTGTAACTTCTACCGTGTTGCTGTTGATGGAAGATAAAAGACCTTTATGCAACAAATCGTCAAAAGTCTCATTCCAATCTTCCTCCGCTAAGCCTCTTTCTATCCCTATCTGTTTTGCAGCAACTAGGTCTTTTCCAAACTGTTCGAGGGCACAAAGCACTTCAAACTGCTTTTTATCTAAACTCATGCGGTCCATCCTATCTACGATTTTCACTTTGCTAAGCAATCATTCCAATGCTTTTTAAGTATTCTTCAAGCACCACTAAAAATCCTTGCATATCCGTTTCATCAATCGCACCGATATTGGCAATTCGGAACGTATCCTTTTCTCCAATTTTGCCTGGGTATATCGTATATCCGCGGGCATAAAGGTAGTCATGCATTGCATGAAAGGAATAATTACTATTTTGGGGTTCTATAAATGTAGTGATAATATGGGACTGATCCTCTTTCTTAACAATATATTCAAATCCTAATCGCTTCATCCCCTCGTGTAATGTTTCCCAGCTCTTTGTGTAACGGGCATAGCGGGCACTTACCGTTTCTTCCTTTAATTCATCAATGGCTTGTTTTAATGCATAAATGGTCTGTACCGGAGGCGTAAAGCGTAGCTGCTTTGTTTTTGTAAAATATTTGTATTGTGCATACAAATTCAAGTAAAAATTGCGACCCTTTTGACCTTTTAACTGTGCCAGTTTTTCTCGGTTACAAATAACAAAGGTAATCCCTGCCATACCTTGAATATTTTTGTTTGAACTGGATACGAGATAATGGACATTCATCTTTTCCATATTAATTGGACATGCCGCATAAGAACTCATCGCATCCACAAGGAAGGTTAAGTTATATTTGGCTGCTACCTTACCAATTGCTTCAATATCATTTAACAAGCCAGTTGTTGTCTCACTATGAATTGCTGCAATATATTTGATTTTATCTTTATGCGCTTCAATACAAGTTTGTAAATCCTCTATATTAATTTGTTCCACTTTCGAGCTTACAAACTCAATGTAAGAAATACCATAAGCATCGCAAATGTTACACATACGTGTGCCATAGGCTCCATTATTTATAATTAATACCGCGCTATCCTCTGCGATCACCGAGCTTAAAGTAGCTTCTACACCAGCTGTACCAGATCCGCCAAACAAGACAGCAATATAGTCCTTCGGATCTGCCACAAATTCCACTAGACTCTCACTTACTTCTTCCATAAGCTGGCCAAATTCTAACTCTCTTGGACAAATATCTGGTACGACTTGCGCCATTTTTACCGTTTCTGTAGTCGTTGCAGGTCCTGGGTTTAATAATACATTTCTTTTCATTTCCATTAACTACCTTCACGCGTTGCGTCGCGCATCTATAACCGGGCTAAATACGCATTTTTATAAAGCCCGATGTGTTTTTAGCAATCCTTTGCTAAATAAGTCATAAAATTTTCTTTATTCTTTATTGCTGATATGGTAGGACGTCCTAAATCACCTCGGCTAGAAGGATTTACATAGATTTGAATTAATTCTATATCCTTGCTCTCCCTTTGTTCCGCCAATGCACGTTTTAATTCCTCTTCGGTCTGGCAATTGTAAACTTTTTTATATCCGCAAGCCTTTGCGACCTCAGCTATTTTTATTTGAAAACCAACCGTAGGCTGACCTCCTACTGACTCATGGCAGCCATTGTTAATAACTATATGTTTATAGTTTTGGCATTCACTTTGCCCAATGATTGCCATTGCTCCCATGTGCATGAGTACTGCACCATCTCCATCCAAACAATAAACAGGACGTTTTGTGCTCCTTGCGATGCCCAATGCGATCGAAGAAGCATGTCCCATAGATCCAACGGTAAGGAAATCTTTTTCATGTGTTTCGCCGTTTCGCTCGCGAATCTCAAACAGTTCTCGTGACATCTTCCCCGTTGTGGAAACAATTACACCATCTTCTGGAATAGCATCACAAATGAGTTCTAAGGCCTTCTCTCTTGTTAAAGGATACGTTGCATTTCCCTTTTCTTTTAATGGATAAGCCTCAAAGGTTCCCTTGTGCACGACAAATGCGAACGGATGTCCCGTCTGCTCCATATAAGCCACTGCTCTTTTCATCTGCCCTGCTGCTTCCATCCAATCGGTAGAGAGAATTTCCGTCTTAATATCCAAATCTTCTAATAGCTCTATCGTAACCTTTCCTTGGAATACATGCTGGGGTTCATCGTGAACACCAGGTTCACCACGCCACCCTACAATAAATAACGCTGGAATCTGATAAACGTCACGATGAAGCAGTGATGCAACCGGATTTACCGTATTTCCAATTCCGGAATTTTGCATATATACGACTGGAATCTTCCCCGTCGCCAAGTGGTAACCAGCAGCTATTCCAACTGCATTTCCTTCATTAACGGCAATGATATGATTCTCTGGAGCATAGTCTAATAAATAAGCGCTTAAGCTACTTAACAAGGAATCTGGAACACCGGTAAAAAAATCGATTCCATACCCTTTTAGCTCTTCCATAAATGTTTTACACTGAATCATATTATCCTCCAAAATTATTTTTCCACATCAATTAATGTCAAAATTTCTTTTATGCTTAGGCACATATCATCACAATCTTTGGATCTTTCATTTTGTAATATATTTAATGCACACTGACTCATTGCCTTATATCCACTTCTCAATAAATGATTTGCATGAATAATAATATTTACGCCTGCATCGTATAGATCTTGTTCATAGATTGAGTTATATGCAGTAGGAACAATGGCAAGGGGACGACGGTTTTCAAATTTATTATAAAGTTTTAAGAAGTCAAAAATCTCCTGACCAGACTTATCAATACTATGAATCATAATACCGTCTGCTCCAGCTTCAATGTATGCTTTTGCACGAGCAATTGCATCATCCATTCCCTGTTTTAAAATCAAACTTTCAATACGGGCAAAAATCATAAAATCGGAAGATACTTGAGCCCTTTTACCTGCACGGATTTTTTCACAGAATCCTTCGATTGTATCCTGGGTCTGTTGTGCCCCTGTACCAAATAAAGAATTCTTCTTTAAGCCCACCTTATCTTCGATAATAATTGCTGATACACCTACTCGTTCTAAGCTCTTTACCGTATAAGTAAAGTGTTCAATTCTTCCGCCTGTATCTCCATCTACGATAATTGGCTTTGTCGTAACTTCCATAATTTCGTTAATTGTATTTAAACGAGACGTAACGTCAACTAATTCAATATCTGGTTTTCCCTTCGCAGTAGAATCACAAAGACTACTAACCCACATAGCATCGAATTCTTTGACTTTTCCATTTTCATTCATTTTTGTTTTTTCCACGATTAAGCCAGTTAAACCGTTGTGGGCCTCTAATACTCTTACATGCTTGTGTACTGCCAATAATTTGCGAAGGGCTCCTCTTCTTACATCGGTAGTTCCTAGGTGTACGATTAAATCATTTAATTTATCCAGACTTACCCCTTCTGTATAAGGAATATCCACAACTTGTCCATTCCATTCTTTTACCGCCTCAACAACGCGGTCTCTTAAATATTTATCTGGACCTTGACACCAATCCGTACCATGAACAACATAATCTGGTTTTATTAGACGTAAGTTTGGAACTTGATCCAACGTTTCCTGAGGGATAACGCGACTTACGCCTTTAATATTTTCTATCACTCGTTTTCTTTCTTCATAAGATAAGATTGGTAATCGCATTAAAGAAGATACGACTTCATCGGAATGAAGGCCGACTACGACTTCTCCTAATTTTGCTGCTTCGTTTATAATATTGACATGTCCATAATGGATGATGTCTCCGCACATTGCTACATATACAAGTTTGTTGCTCATAAAAGTTTCCTTTCCCTGTTTAAAGCAGATTACATTTCAATAATTCTATATAATAAATCAAATGGTTAACACTTGTTATCTTATCATTAGTAGTGTGATATTTCAAGTTTTATCTTTGTTTCACGGACATAGACAAAACACCGTATCCTCCAAATTTATCGGTTGGATGGATACGGCGTGTAAAAATTATACTTTTTCTTCTAAAATATCAAGTATTTCTGATATTGATTTTTTTCCAAATAAGACAAGATCATCGTTTATTACGAAACAAGGAACACTCATGATATTATACTTATCTTTTAATGACTTGTAATGGGCCAAATCATACACTTCTGCAGTAATATTTTTATTCTCTAACGCAATTCGCTGGGCTGCCATAACGAGCTCTGGACACATGGTGCAAGATAACGATACCATGATTTTTATATCTATTTTCTTATCAATCGCACCAATACGATTTAAAATTTCCTCATCAACCGCCTGCCCTGGACCTGCTGCATTGTATAGTGCTATAATAAAGGAATTGATCTCATGACCTCCGGGAACTCCATGAAAGGCCGCTCCTTTATAAAGGCCATCGCTGTCACAAATTTGAATGGATGGATACAAAATTTCATCTTCTGAATCTTTTATGGTTATAAATTTCACCTTATTTGTTAAGGAACCTATTTCTTTTAAAAAATCTTCCACTTCATAGGATAAGGGTGTATCATCCAAATATGCTTTCAAAAGAATCGGTTGCTCCATTTTTTCGAAAACAGGAGCTAACTGTTCCCCCATCGTATTTGTGATAAATTTGCCATCGCTTCTTGTTCTGGCTGAATCTGTCATCGCTTTAGGAGCTGTT
>JBKTKK010000079.1:6455-8241 GCA_047242405.1 Lachnospiraceae bacterium
CCACTGATCTGACTTTTGGAGCTTGTTTTGGTAGCGATTCCTTCTCATATATATCTGCAATATACTTCTCCAATGAAGTAGCGGCAACAGCCCCATCGGAAACAGCAGTAACAACCTGCCTTAAATTTTTTACACAAACGTCTCCTGCCCCATATACGCCATCGGTACTTGTTTTTTGATTCATATCTGTCACTAAATAGCCCTGTGGATCCAACTCTAACTTACCTTTAAATAGACTTGTAGCTGGGGCATAGCCAGCAAATACAAACATACCAAAGGATTTTCCTTCCGCTGGGTGATACTCCCATGTTTCACCCGTATGATTATCCTTAAATACCGCATATTCTAATTGATTTACTCCACCAGCCTTTTGAACTTCTGTGTGAAAATACACCTTAATATTTGGATGGTTTAAAGCTTCTAAAGCGACAGACTTTGCACAGGTAAAATCATCTTCTCTAACAATTATTGTAACTTTTTTCGCATAACGAGTTAAAAATACCGCTTCCTCTGCCGCAGCAAACCCACCGCCAATTACAAATACGTCGGCACCTGTAAAAAATTCGCCATCACAAGTAGCACAATAAGCAATACCTCGTCCTTGAAATTCTAATTCACCTGGGAATCCAATTTTTCTTGGATTTGCTCCTGTGGCCAATACGACTCCAATTGCATAATATATCCCTTTATCGGTGTGAACTTCTTTAAAATCGCCGTTAAAGTTAAAATCATTTACATCTGCTTTAAGAAATTCAGCACCAAAGTACTCTGCCTGCTTTCTCATAGTCTCTGTTAAAGATTTCCCATCGGTCTTAAGTACACCTGGATAATTAACAACTTCCGATGTTATTGTAATTTGTCCACCGACATTGTCCTTTTCTAGCACGAGCACCTTATATTGTGCCCGTGCTAAATATATAGCAGCAGATAGACCAGCTGGACCGGCGCCAACAATTATGGCATCATAAAATTCTTGCATATGTCACCTGCTTCCTGTCTATTATAAAAGACCCACTAAGTCAAGACTTGGTTTTAATGTTTCAGCACCTGGCTGCCATTTCGCTGGACACACTTGATCGCCATGTTCGGCAACAAATTGGGACGCCTGTACGCGACGGAATAACTCATCTGCATTACGTCCAACATTTCCAGCAATTACTTCGTATGCAACTACTTTTCCTTCTGGATTTACAATAAAACTGCCTCTTTCCGCTATTCCACTATCTTCAATCATTACCTCAAAAGATCTAGCTAAATGCCCGGTTGGATCTGCAAGCATTGGATATTGAATTTTCTGAATGGTTTTTGATACATCATGCCAAGCCTTATGAACAAAATGAGTATCGCAAGATACAGAATATATTTCACAGTTAATTTGTTTAAATTCTTGATACTTGTTTGCTAAATCTTCTAATTCGGTAGGGCAAACAAAGGTAAAATCTGCTGGGTAGAAGAAAAATACAGACCAATGTCCTAAAATATCTTCTTTCTTTATTTCTTTAAACTGATTTGCAACAAATGCTTGTACAGTAAAATCTTCGACTTCTTTTCCTATTAATGACATAATTTGTTCTCCTTATTATTTATTTATTATTATATATTTACACGTTTATGAAAAATATCCGGATATTTTTTATCAATCAGGCGTTAGCCTTAACTAACTACTGCAAGTATAACCCATAAGAGAGAAACTGTCAATAGAAATAATGATAATCATTATCATTATATTCTTTCATTTCTTTCTCCTCATATTTTCTTATAAAAAAACAAGCTATCCTTTCTAGAT
>JBKTKK010000080.1:0-8189 GCA_047242405.1 Lachnospiraceae bacterium
GGTTTTAGCGGCACGGTAAATACCGATGGAAGCACCGATACAGTCAACATCACTTATACTATGCCCCATTATAATAACATGATCCTTGCTTTCAATTAACTCACGTAAGGCATGGGCTTTTACTCTTGCTTTTACGCGGGTGCTCTTTTCAAGGGTTTGACTCTTCCCACCGTAATAGGTTATGTTTTCCCCATCTTTTAACACTGCCTGATCGCCACCTCTACCGAGAGCCATATCAATTGCAGTACGAGCATATTCATAATTTTGTGCATAAGTATCTCCATTGACGCCTAAGCCAATACTAATCGTAACAGACATCTCATTACCAATATTAACTGTCTTTACATCTTCTAACAAAGAGAACCGACTATCTTGAATCTGGGCTAAATGCTTTTGTTTTAATACAATAAAATATTTATCTTTTTCAATCTTTTTTAATATACCGCCAAAGCTAGCGATAAACTTATTAATTTTACGATCAATAAGGGCAACTAACAAAGAACGGCGGACTTCCTCAATACTGTCTAGTGCCTCTTCGTAATTATCTAAATAAATCAGACCTGCTACAAGACGTTCCTCTTGAATTTCTTGGATATATTTTAGCATCTCTGTCTCGTCGAACAGATACACTGCATACATACAAATTTCTTTTTTATTATCTTGTTCAACTTCTACAGCCAAAGTATCCATAACGTCGGAAAGAGGAATTTTCCTTAATGCTACACGAAAATTTTTTCCGTGATAAAGGGTGTGTACGGTTTGTTCCTTTAAATCCTTTGGTAACATTTCCACCGTAATTTCAGGAAAAAGACTTGTAATATTTTTCCTTTTTCCTTCTTTTTCTATGACTTTTTGAAATTCGACATTCATCCATAATATTTTTCCATCTTCGTCTGTCATGGCATATGGAACAGCCATTTCGCTTAGTAACTGCTTCTGTATTTGTGCATAATTTGCACCAAAAGTAACTAAATCTCCAAATATCCGCTTAGAGTAGTATACATAAGCAACGCAATTGAGGACAACAAGCAGGACAGAAAAAAAACTGACAACGATAGCTGCATGAATATTGATAAAATACAATATCAAATTCATAACCAATACTATCAACATCAGTATGAGTGGCCATCTTAAATAAGCTTTAAGATTTCCTTTTAGTTCTACTTTACGCTTCATACGCAATCTCCTTGATCTATGAACAGTCTAGCATAAAGACCCAATCATATCTGTTATTATAGCATTTTTAGCCGATAATAGGAAGTAGTAATTTTTATTCTAGATTTTTTAACACGCTCTATTAATTTGGTTCATTGACGGAATGTTATTTATACTTCAATACTATTACTCGAAAAATAATACGCTTTAAGAAATGATAGTAATTTGATAGTAGAATAGAAATACATCTTTATCGAATATTGATGATAAAAAAACGCCAACTACTTACGCAGTTGACGTTTTTTTATTTAAATTAGTCCATTGTGTATGGCATTAAAGCGATATGTCTTGCTCTCTTAATTGCTACTGTAAGAGCTCTCTGGTGTTTCGCACAGTTTCCTGTAATTCTTCTAGGAAGAATCTTACCTCTTTCAGATACATATCTCTTTAACTTGTTTACATCCTTGTAATCAATTGCTCCATTCTTTTCACCGCAGAATACGCAAACTTTCTTTCTTCTACGTCCGCCTCTTCTCTTCATTGGAGATTCTGGTCTTTCAGCCTTGTTTGGTGCCATGTGATTTGCCTCCTTTTCATCAAATTCATATATTCAGCCGTAAGTGAATACGGCACTGCTCGTCTTTCCTAATTGAATGGTAAACCTTCGTCTTCCACTCCATCTGGAATATTCATAAAACCGTCACTGACTGCACTGCTAGGTGTAGGTCTTGATGTCGGCTGTTGGAATCCGCCAAAACCACCGTCATTATTTGACGCTGCAGCTTTGCTTTCCGCAAATTCCTGGTCTTCCACTACAACATCGGTTGTGTAAACCTTTTGTCCGTCTTTATTAGTGTAGCTACCTGTTTGAATTCTACCAGTTACAACTAGTTTTGTTCCCTGATGCAGATACTTTTCAGCAAATTCTGCAGCACGGTCAAACGCTACACACTGAATAAAGTCTGCTGTGGCTTCCCCGTTGTTTGTGTTTCCGCGGCCTCTTCTGTCTACAGCTAGTGTATAGCGGGCGATTGCCATCTGGCGTTCTCCCTGTGAATATCTGATGTCCGGGTCCCTTGTGAGTCTGCCCATTAAGATAACTTTATTCATAAAATCCCTCTTTCTCCTAATTAAGCTTCCTGCTTAACGCAAAGATATCTAATTACAGGTTCCATAATACGAACATTGTTTTCAACTTCATTTGGGCAATTTGCATCGCTTTCGAACTGTATGAAATAGTAAAAAGCTTCCTTCATTTTCTGGATTTCGTAAGCTAGCTTTCTTTTACCCCAATCATCTACATTGAGAACAGTTCCTCCGAAACGAGTAATGTACTCACTGATCTTAGCGATAACGGCTGCTCTTTCTTCGTCTTCCAGTTTCGCACTAACAACAACTGCTAATTCATATTTATTCATGTCTTCTACCTCCTTTTGGTCTCTGGCCCTCTATTTACGTTAAGAGAGCAAGGAAATGATAATATATCACAATTGGTAATTCTACCATACTACATAGAATAATGCAAGAACTTTTTGAACTTATTTGTTTTTTTGATACATATTGCCGATTAACGTATAATACTGTCTATACGTGCAATGTCTTCATCGGATAAGTTTGCCTGTTTCACAATTGCAACATTATCTTCAATTTGCGAAGGACGACTTGCCCCAATCAAAACAGTTGTTACTCTATCTTTTCGTAGCACCCAAGTTAATGCAAGTTGTGCTAATGTCTGGCCTCTATCCTTTGCAATTTTATCCAACGCTCTAACTTTTTCTAATTTTTCTTCTGTAATATCTTTCTCTTTTAGGAAATGATTCCTCTTTGCTCTTGAATCTTGCGGTATTCCATTTAAGTAACGATCGGTAAGCAACCCTTGGGCAAGCGGCGAAAAGCAAATCGATCCTACCCCTTCTTCTTCTAACAAATCAAGCAACCCATCTTCTATCCAACGATCAAACATATTGTAGCGTGGCTGATGAATTAAACAAGGGGTCCCGTTCCTTCTTAATATCTCGATTGCCTCTTTTGCCTCTTTTGGTCTATAGTTTGATATTCCTACATACAAAGCCTTTCCCTGCCGAACAATATCTGACAATGCGCCCATCGTTTCTTCCAGCGGCGTTTCAGGATCCGGTCTATGATGGTAGAAAATATCCACATAATCCAAGCCCATCCTTCTTAAACTTTGATCTAGGCTAGAAATCATATATTTTCTTGAACCCCAGTCACCATAAGGTCCTGGCCACATCGTATAGCCAGCTTTTGTAGAAATAATCATTTCATCCCTATATGGCATCAAATCACTTTTTAAAATTCTACCGAAGTTCTCTTCTGCACTACCCGGAACCGGACCATAATTATTAGCCAAATCAAAGTGAGTAATCCCCATATCAAAAGCTTTAAATAAAACTTCTTTCTGATTATCAATTGGTGTAATGGATCCAAAATTCTGCCACAAACCTAGCGCAACTCGTGGCATAAGAACCCCACTACGACCACACCTTTTATACTGCATTTTCTCATAACGATCTTCCCTTGCTTTATACATTAAAACCCTCTTTTCCAATGAATTTATTTGCTTTGTTTACTTTATATTGTTTCTAAGTTTTCTTTCTAAAATAGAAAAGATATCCGCTTGACATCCGAATAGCAATCTTCTATGATGATTAAAAGACCTACTTAAAGAGAGGAGAAGCTTATGGATTATCAAATAGGAGATATTGTAAAATTAAAAAAACCGCACCCTTGCGGGAGTCATGAATGGGAGATTCTTCGCATCGGAATGGATTTCCGCTTAAAGTGTATTGGCTGTGGTCACCAAATTATGGTATCTAGACGATTGGTGGAAAAAAACACAAGAGGTTTGCGTAAAAAAGATTCTTAATTATTGTTGAAAATAGGAATCAATTCCATCCGCTATCGCTGTTGCAATTTTATTCTGATATTCATCAGATTTTAACAAACTTCTCTCATTCTCATTTGTAATATAGCCGGCCTCAACCAGGCAGGCCGGCATAATCGTCTCCCTTACTACGACTAATTTATCGCCCGAACGAATGCCACGGTCTGCCGCTTCTAAAGCGCGAACGAGGGAACTTTGAATCAATGTAGCTAACTTTTCACTGCCCGTAGCTGCCTTTCCGTCATGATACCACGTTTCTATTCCATGAACAGATCCATCCTCAAAGGCGTTTTGGTGTATACTTAGAAACAAATCAGCTCCAGTGTTGTTTGCAATCTCTGTTCGTTCCAGTAAGTCAACGGTTTCATCCCCTGTTCGTGTCATTATCACCTGGTACCCTCTGTTTTGTAATTCTACTTGCAGTTTTAAGGCAATTTGTAAATTTAGTTCTTTTTCTACCACATCTCCTGCCAAACTTCCAGGCTGGTTGCCACCATGTCCTGCATCAATTGTTATAAGTCTGTCCCCTTGCACTTTATGTATCTTATTCTTAACCCAGTAAAAACCATTGAATTTCATTAATAATAACCCAATTAGAATTCCAATAATTAATACTATAAAAAATATACTCCTGCCACCCCGCCTTTTTTTCTTATTTCTTCCCATATTAACCTTTCATTAACTCTTATCCGAATAATCGACCTAATATTTCTCCAATATTTCCTGTGATTTTTAAATTAACCCTTTCATCAAT
The DNA here is from genome assembly GCA_047242405.1 of Lachnospiraceae bacterium. Classification (GTDB taxonomy): domain Bacteria; phylum Bacillota; class Clostridia; order Lachnospirales; family Lachnospiraceae; genus Fimimorpha. The sequence goes on from JBKTKK010000080.1 coordinate 4,815, forward strand.
TGCCGTTTCCTCCCGGTCAATTTGTATAAACCGGCTTCCTCGATAATAATCAATCAGCCCTGCTGCTGGATATACGCTAAGCGATGTCCCTCCAACAACCAATACATCTGCATTCCGTATAAAGTGAATTGCTTGTTGCATCACATTTTCATCCAAGCTTTCCCCATATAACACAACATCAGGTTTAATAATACCGCCACAAGAACAATATGGCACAGTTTTTGCCTCTAGTATTTTTTTTAACCCATATGCTTTGCCACAGTTTTGACAATAATTCCTATGCATATTTCCGTGTAACTCTAACACGTTTTTACTACCTGCTTCCTGATGCAGACCGTCTATATTTTGTGTAATAACGGCTTTTAAAATACCAACACGTTCTAATTTTGCAAGTATTTGATGCGCTTTATTTGGCTTGGCATTTGGAAAAACCATTCTACTGCGGTAAAAACGATAAAACTCATCCGGGTCCCGATTATAGAAAGATCGGCTTACAATGGTTTCGGGAGGGTAGTCGAATCCCCTTAGAAATATTCCATTTGAGCCTCTAAAGTCTGGGATATTACTTTCTGTGGATACACCTGCCCCACCCAAAAATACCACATTCTCACTTTCTATAATCCAGTCTTTTAATTCGCGTAATTTTTCATTCATCGTAAACCTCTATTTTAGCTTCAATCCAGCTAGCAACGAACCTAAACCAGTGGAAGCCGTTCCTTCTTCTACGTATTCAATCATTCCTTCATCCACTTCCTTATTTAGAACATCGTCTAATTCCTTACGACTTAAACTTATTTTATTATTTTCTACTTTTATAATCTTAACTCTTACTGTTTCACCAACCTTAAGCATCTCTTTCGGATGTTTTAATCGTTTTTCACATATTTGAGAAATGTGCAAAAGACCTGTGATATTATCCCCAATATTCACAAATGCTCCGTAAGGCTTTAACTCTTCAACTGTTCCTTCTACAACTGATCCTACTTCAATGCGATTAATTCTTTCATTCTTTTCTTTTATGGCCTGTTCTACAAGAATATCTTTTACAGATAATACTAATTTTTTGCTTTCCTCTTCAACATTAATAATAACAGCATCCACCTCTTTGTTTAGGTATGGTGTCACATCTTCTACATAATGCATATCTAACTTTGAAGCAGGAATAAAACCACGAATTCCCTCGACATACATAATTACACCAGAAGGAACGATTCCACCGATTTTACCATGTATTATTTCACGTCTTTCCATCAATTCCTTTAATTTACCCCAAGCCATTGCGTCCGTTGCTTCTTTTACAGATAATAAGAAGTTGCCCGATCCATCATCCGTTCTAACAACTGTTCCGGATAACACATCGCCATTTTTGACCTGCTCTAAAACATTAAAACTAGGATCATTACTCATTTCTTTTACTGGTATACGAGCCGGAGCATAATAATTAAAATCAATTGTTACAAAAGACTCATCTACATCAATAACGGTACCTGTTACAATATCGCCTGGACGAATACGGCGGAAGGATGCTTCTAATTCATCTTTGTAATCGTCCATAGTCTCTACCTTTGCTGGTATTTCAACCATCTCCGCCTGATGACTCAATACTTCTTTTAAATCTTTATTTATCATGTGCTACCTCCTATAAATTTCTCATCCCATTGTATCATAAAATAATATTCCTGTCATATTTTCCAAGGATTTTTAACAGTGAAAAACCGAATTTTATTATAATTTTAAAAGATGCATTGCTCTTATCGTTATCCTAATGTATAGGGCTTCCTAATCTATAGGCATAAGCATACTTTCCTATAATACCCCCCGGTAATTTTAAAATTAATAATCTACTTCTAATTTATAATTTTTTGCCTGAGCTTGAAACAACTTATAATACAAACTATCTTTCTTTTTCATAAGATTTTCATGAGTATCATAATCTTCCACTTTTCCTTCATTAATTATAAGAATTCGATCACAGAACATACTGCTAGACATACGATGAGAAATATATATTGCGGTTTTCCCCTTTACTAATTGATTAAAATTACTATAGATATCAGCTTCCGCTATGGGATCTAAAGCACTTGTTGGTTCATCCAAAATAATAAGCGAAGAATTCTTATATAAAGCCCTGGCAATTGCTACTTTTTGATTTTGCCCTCCTGACATTTCTATTCCTGCCTCATCATATTCTTTGCCAATAAGACTATTTAATCCCATCGGAAGTTCATCGATTTTTTCATCCAATCCAACCTCTTTTACTATCTCCAATATACTTGCTTCCTCTGATTTGTCACTTCCAGCTATATTCTCCTTAATTGTAAAGGCAAAAAGCTTATAATCCTGGAAAACTGCCGCCACTTTATCCATGTAACTTTCATAATCATAAGTAAATATATCTTGCCCATTTACTTTTATAACGCCTGATGTCGGATGGTATAAGCGACAAATTAACTTCACTAATGTGGATTTGCCTGCTCCATTCAACCCAACAATTGATATTTTCTCCCCCCTTTTCACCTGGAATGATATATTATCTAATATATTTTTTTCACTTCCAGGATAATGAAATGTCACCTGTTCAAATGTAATTTCCCCAATATCACCGTTCAATATTTTTTGACTACCTTGTTCCGCTAAATCAGGCAAGCACATAAACTCCATAAAGGGATCTAAGTATTTTAACATTTGTTTTAGTCCAGTCATCCCTACAAAAAATGTTTGCACAGCTGTCGTAAACTGTACAACCGCTGAAATATACATGGAAAAAGAACCAATTCCAATTTGTTTTCCCATCCAATTTGTCATAACACGCAGTCCAACATAACCATAGGCAAGTGCCGCCTGTAAATCATTTATAACATTTGCAATCCCTTTGTACAGCCCAGATTTCCTATAATAACCACTAAACCAAGTGTTTATTTCCCTATTAAATTGGGTAATACGATTAGTGAGCATCGGACTCATTCCATATAAACGTACATCTTTTTGATAAGCAGCTTCAAAACTAAGCCCAACATAGTAACCATATTTACGGTTAATGGGAATAATGGAATCAAAGAATTTCGACTCATAGCTTTTAAAAGATGCATTTAATAAAACAGTTACTCCTATTGTAATACATAATATAATTAGCAACACAGGACTAAGCGTAATCAAAATCGCTATTAATCCAATTATGTTTGTAACACTCTTTAACGTATCTCCAACTATCGTAATTGTGTTAAATAATACATCTTGATTTCTAATTGCAAATACTGCTCTTTCTTTTAAATCTAAATAATATGGATTTTCCAAATAGGAAAAATCCACTTTCATAATTTTTTCTGATAAACTTTCACTCATTTTATCTTGCATATAAATATTACGATAATCAAA
>JBKTKK010000081.1:0-8175 GCA_047242405.1 Lachnospiraceae bacterium
CAACTGAAGAATCAACTCGGAGCGAAATAGAAACGACAGTAGCCTATGAATCAAAGGTTGAACTCGTATATGCAATTCAATATGTGAATATCGGTAAGGATGCAAGTACGGATGCTGACGTTGTTTTCATATTAAAAACCGGAGAATCGGTTCATAGAATTGGTTACAATAAGGAGTGGAGCAAGGTATTCGTAGATGGAAATGAATATTTTGTTTCTAGTCAGTTTTTATCTACGGAACAACCTGAAACAGTACCTGAAACCAACAGTGTAGCAGCGACCAATCCCATTGGCAACGGGCACATTGTTGCCATTGATGCGGGGCATCAGCAGAGTGGCATCAGTGAAAAAGAACCGAATGGCCCAGGCTCCAGTGATATGAAGGCAAAATTGACTTCTGGACCCCAGGGCTGTGTAACAGGGAAAGCAGAATATGAATTAAATTTGGAAGTATCCTTATTGCTGAAGCAGGAGCTAATCAATCGTGGTTATCAAGTTGTTATGATTCGAGAAACGAATGATTGCCCATTAAGTAACGCAGAGCGGGCACAGGTTGCGAATAATAGCGGGGCGGAAATATTTGTACGTATCCATGCAAATAGCTCAACGAATCAAAATACAAATGGGGCTTTAACGATGGCACCGACTAAGTCTAATCCTTATGTTTCTTATTTATCGGACCAAAGTATTGCACTTTCACAATCAATTGTGAATCATTTATGTACAACAACAGGTGCTGCGAATAAGGGGGTATTAGGTACGGATACAATGACTGGAATTAATTGGTGTACAATCCCAGTTTCTATTGTGGAAATGGGCTATATGTCGAACCCTACAGAAGATGTCAATATGTCTGATCCAACCTATCAGGCAAAGATTGTACAAGGAATTTCAAACGGAATTGATGAATATTTTTCTGGGCATTAAAGTTTCTAAAAATATAAGTAGAAAACTTTTACTATTTTTATGTAGTATATACTTTTTTTAGAAAGATATTATAGTATTATTATTGTCCATATTGGAAATCTATGTTAAAGTATCCAGTGTTATCTCAGATATGAGACTTGGCGTAGGAGAGAGGTATGGATAAATGAGAATAAAAATCCTGAAAATTGTATTCGTTATTGTAGGTTTGTTTCTGATATACGTAGTGGCTGGGGCATTACTTCCCTTTGTGAAAGCAAAAGATGTGGATCAAGCGTTTAAAGATAACTTTGATACGAGTAGCTTTTATGGAGATGCTGTTGGCGTTGACCGTGCAGCTATTGTAGAATCAAGTATAGATGCTTTGAATTTAAGAATACAAATGATTCAAGAAGCAAAAGAGAACATTATATTATCTACTTTTGACATTCGTGTTGGTGAGAGCTGCGATGATATTTTTTCAGCGTTATTGGAAGCAGCAAATCGTGGTGTTAAAGTGGAGATTTTAGTAGATGGTTTATATGGTTCTCTTCATATGAACGATGAACCAATCTTTTATGCAGCAGGAACGCATCCAAATATTGAAATAAAATTTTACAATATCCCGAGCCTGTTAAAGCCATGGACAGCAAATGGAAGAATGCATGATAAATATTTAATTATCGATGATAAATTGCTTCTGGCAGGTGGAAGAAACACGTTTGATTATTTTTTAGGTGACTATAATACAAAAAATTTAAGTTACGACAGAGAGGTTCTCATTTTTAATACAGCAGCGGGAACTTCAGATACGAGCAAAAGTTCGATTGGTCAAGTGGAAGAATATTTTCAGGCTATGTGGAGTGCAAAGGAATGCGAACTTGTATTTGATACTGTAAAAGCATCGTTGGCAGATCGTGTAGAAAAGGCACGTATTAAAATGGAATCCCATATAAGTGGGATGAGAGAAATGAAGCCGGAGCTATTTGGAGAAGTAGACTATACTTCTTTTACGGTACCGACGAATAAGGTAACTTTGATTTCTAATCCAACCCATATTTTAGCCAAGGAACCTTGGGTTTGGTACCAAATTAAAGAACTTATGCTAGAGGCAAAAGAAAGTGCTTATATATTCACTCCTTATGCGGTGCTTAATGATGACATGTATACGGATTTAAAAGAAGTGAAAAAAAATGTTTCAAACGTTACGATGCAAATAAATTCCGTTGCCGTAGGAGACAATTTTATGGCTTCCTCTGATTATTTATTTAATAAGGAGAAAATTATTGATCTAGGTTTGGATATTTATGAGTTTCAAGGAAATCATTCTTCTCACGGCAAGTCCTTTGTGGTAGATGATCGAATCTCTATAATTGGATCCTATAATATGGATTTGAGAAGTACTTATTTGGATACGGAAACGATGTTGGTCATCGACAGCGAAAGCTTAAATCAAAAGTTAAAAGAAAATATTTTGGTTATGGAAGAGCAGTCTTTGAAGGTTGCTAGTGAAAGTACTTATATAGAAAATCCGAATGTTGAAGAAAAAGAACTAGAAGAACCAAGGAAATATCTGTATCCCTTTACAAAATATCTGTTTCAATTAATAAGGTTTCTTATTTAACAAAAACTGCTTACGTGTATTTACGTAAGCAGCTTTGTTTTTATTATTGATTAAATTTTATGAATAAATAGCCCACTTCTTAACTTAGGCTCAAACCAAGTGGATTTTGGAGGCATTAAAAGATTCGCATCTGCGACAGCAAATAATTCGGCAATGGAGGTGGGATACATGGAAAAGGCGACTTCCATACCTTCATTGACTTGGCGTTCTAATTCTTTAAGGCCTCGGATTCCCCCGATAAAGTCGATCCTATGATCGGTTCTAGGGTCACCAATTCCTAAAATTGGACCTAATAAAGTGTCTTGTAATATGGATACATCTAATCCTTTTACGGGGTCAGAATTGACTAATTCAGGTCTAGCAATTAGCTTATACCATTTTCCATCTAAAAACATACCAAATCGACCTTTCGCTTCTGGAGAAACCGGATGATTCAGTGGGCCTTCTACAAAAAATGATGTTGAAATTTTCTGAATCAATTGATCCGCCGTATATCCATTTAAATCTTTCACTACGCGGTTGTAGGGCATAATCAGTAATTGGTCATCGGGAAAGAGGACAGATAAAAAGTAATTATACGCTTCCTTATATGTATTGCCCTCGTTTTCCTTTCGTCTCTTATGTCCTACGCTTACTGCACTGGCTGCCCTATGATGCCCATCAGCGATATACGTATTTGGAATTTTGTTAAATAAATTTTCCAGCTGTGATATGGTATTCGTAGAAGAAATTTGCCATACAGTATGGCGAATTTCATCATCCGTTATAAAGTCATATTGTGGTGTTTCCGATTTTACTTTGGATATGACGGAATTAATTTCATTATTGCTGCGGTAAGCTAAGAAAATTGGACCAGTTTGCGCGTTGCAAGTATCCACATGGCGAATTCGATCAATCTCTTTTTCCGCTCTTGTGTTTTCATGCTTTTTAATTATCTGATTATCGTAGTCATCGATGGAAGAGCAAGCGACAATTCCGGTTTGAGTACGATTGTTCATCGTTAACTCATATACGTAGTAACTCGGTTCCTTGTCTTGAATAAAAATTTTATCCTGGATTTGTTTCTCCAGTAATTCTTTCGCTTTTTCATAAACACAATCAGAGTAAATATCTACCGAATCATCAAATTGTGTTTCTGGTCGATCAATATTTAAAAAAGAGAGTGGTTTATTTTTTACTTCATCACATGCCTCTTTTCGATTGTAAACATCATAAGGCAAGGCTGCTACCTCGGCAGCTTTATCTGGTGCAGGTCTTATTGCACAAAAGGGTTTTACGATAGCCATAGGAAGTCCTTTCTATCGGAATATTATTTTATTATTCTAACTTTTAATACACCATCTAATTGTTCTACCTGACTTTTAAAGTCCGTATTCACTGGATGGTCTAAGTCGAACATGGCATAAGAATAATTTCCACGGCTTTTTGAAACCATATCACAAATATTTAGTCCAGCACCACCCAATAATGCAGTGAAGCGGCTTATCATATTTGGAACATTACGGTGGAAGATACATACGCGTACCGCCTTATCTGGAATTCCTAAATTACAAGCTGGATAGTTGACAGAGTTCCTTATATTGCCACATTCGATATAATCTTTTATTTGTTCCACAGCCATAACAGCACAGTTATCTTCGGATTCTTCCGTTGATGCTCCTAAATGGGGGATTACAATACATCCTGGCATGGAGGCTATTGTAGGATTTGGGAAGTCTGTAACATATTTACGAACTTTTTTTGTATTCAGTGCTTCAGCCATATCTTCTTCATTTACAAGTATATCTCGTGCAAAATTTAGAATGATAACGCCGTCTTTCATTTTTGAAAATGCATCTTTATTTAGCATTCCACGTGTTCCACCGTTTAGTGGAACATGAATTGTTATGTAATCACATATGGCAAATAAATCATCTAAGTTTGTTACACGTTTCACGTTTTGACTAAGACTCCATGCATATTCAACTGGAATATCGGGATTATATCCGTAAACGTCCATTCCAAGATCAATGGCGGCATTGGCTACCCGATAGCCAATGGCACCAAGTCCAATCACTCCTAATTTTTTTCCTCCAATTTCGGTACCTGAGAAGCTCTTTTTTCCTTTTTCAGTTAATTTCGCTATTTCAGAATCATCTTTTATGGACTGTATCCAGTTTACGCCACCAATAATATCTCTTGCAGCCAATAACATACCTGCAATGACCAATTCTTTTACCCCATTGGCGTTGGCTCCTGGAGTATTAAAGACTACAATCCCTTTTTCAGAGCATCGTTCCAGCGGAATATTATTAACACCGGCACCGGCGCGGGCAATGGCACATAGAGAAGAGGGGAAATCCATTTCAAGCATGGATGCACTGCGTACCAATACTGCCTCCGCTTCATTGAAATCATCTGTAATTGTATAATCATCGGTTAATAAGTCCAAGCCTACCTGGGCAATTGGATTTAGACATTTAATTTTTGCCATTATGCATTTTCCTCCTCAAATTTTCTCATAAAATCTACGAGGGCATTAACGCCTTCGATTGGCATTGCGTTGTAGATACTTGCACGCATACCACCTACTGACCGATGCCCTTTTAAGTTTACAAATCCAGCAACGGTGGCTTCTTTAATAAATTTTGCGTCGATTTCTTCGTTGCCCGTCACGAATGGGACGTTCATTAACGACCTGGCCTCTTTTTCAACTGTCCCGTGGAATAAATTACTACTGTCTAAAAAGTCATACAGAATGGCAGCCTTTTTTTCATTATGCACTTTCATCGCTTCAAGACCACCCATTGTCTTAATCCATTTAAATACTTTGCCGCAGATATAAATTCCATAGCAAGGCGGTGTATTATAGAGGGAGTCAGCATCTGCGTGTGTTTTATATTTCAGCATAGTAGGCGTACCAGGCAGTACATCATCTGTAATTAAATCTTCACGCATAATTACAATGACTACACCTGCAGGGCCTATATTTTTTTGTACCCCGCCATACATGACTGCGTATTTTGTAATATCTACCGGTTCGGATAGAAAGCAAGATGATACGTCGGCTACTAAGGGTTTGCCTTTCGTATTGGGTAATTTTTTAAATTTTGTTCCGTATATCGTATTATTTTCACATATGTAAACGTAATCTGCGTCATCGCTAATGGGAAGATCGCTACAGTCTGGAATATAGGAATATGTTTTATCGCCACTTGACGCGATACAATTAGCTTTACCATATAATTGTGCTTCTTGATATGCCTTCTTTGCCCATTGACCAGTTACAATGTAGTCAGCAACTTTATTTTTCATAAGATTCATCGGAATCATGGCAAATTGCTGCGATGCTCCACCTTGTAAAAAGAGAACCTTATAGTTATCTGGGATATGTAACAAATCTCTTAAATCTGCTTCTGCTTCTTTGATAATTGTATCATATACTTTCGAGCGATGGCTCATTTCCATAACTGACATGCCACTGCCTTTATAATCTAACATTTCAGCAGCAGCTTCTTTTAAGATCTCTTTTGGTAATACGGCTGGTCCTGCCGAAAAATTGTATACGTCACTCATTAATAGTACCCTCCTAATTTTTCGTGATTTTATATAGATATGTGATAAGTAAGGATTTCATCCGTGATAACTTCCCCCTTGAAAATTCATCCATATAAAACTTTATCATATTAAAGCTAGTTTTCTTTATTCTAGTTCGTAAAACAAAATCCGTCAAGACTGTATTTGCATATATTTACATTTGTTTGTCATAAAAAGACAAAAGGATACGGGTTTTATAATTTGTTTTACCGCTTGCCTATATGCAGGACATAAAATATACACATTTTTTTTGCACAGTTTTCACATTTTACTTTTATCTTAGAAATGAAAGGCTCGGGCATTTTGCTTCTTTGCCAGAGATATTGTTAAGAGGAGGAGACGAAAAGTGATTGAAGTAAGAAATCTAGTTAAGCGGTATGGAGGTCATACAGCAGTAGACAATTTAAGCTTCACGGTAGAAGAAGGCCAGATATATGGGTTCCTTGGCCCAAATGGTGCTGGAAAGTCTACAACAATGAATATTATGACTGGTTATTTAGGTGCGACAGAAGGAGAAGTAATAATTAATGGACATAATATTTTGGAGGAGCCGGAAAAAGCCAAAAAATGCATCGGCTACTTGCCAGAAATGCCGCCGTTGTATAATGATATGACTGTCATGGAATATTTAAAGTTTGCAGCGGAATTAAAAAAAATTAAAAAACAGGACCGAGACAATGCAATTCAAGAAGCTATTTCATTAACACGACTTTCCGACGTCCAAGGAAGATTAATTAAAAATCTATCTAAAGGTTATAAGCAGAGAGTTGGTCTGGCACAGGCTGTGCTTGGATTTCCGGAAGTTATCATACTCGACGAGCCTACCGTAGGTTTGGATCCAAAGCAAATTATTGAAATAAGAGACTTAATTAAAACGCTATCAAAAAAGCATACCGTCATTTTAAGTTCTCACATACTTTCAGAAGTAAGCGCTGTCTGTGATTTTGTAATGATTATTGCGCATGGAAAGTTGGTTGCCAGTGATACACCAGAGAATCTGGAAAAAAGGATGACTACATCCAATCGGTTGGAATTAACGATAAAAGCAGATATAAATCAAACAAAAGAGGTGTTACATAAGTTACCCGATATTACTATTTTAAACATACAGGAAAACAGAGAGGATGGTAAGGAAGTTACGACAGATGTTACAATTCAGCCAGAAGAAGGTAAGGATATTCGGGAAGAAGCGTTTTATACATTTGCGGACAATCGTTGTCCTTTACTTATGATGAAAACGGAGCATGTATCCTTAGAAGATGTCTTCCTGGAACTAACGTCTGAAAAGAAAACTGTAAATGAAGGAAAAAAGAAGAGAAAGTTCCGGTTAAAAGGTGGTCATTCAGAAAATGATTTAATTCAAGTTATGCTTGATGAGGAACAGGAAGAAGAATTGATAACAGAGGCTTTCGATAATAATTTGGATGATGAGGGTGGTGTAATAGATGACAGCGATATATAAAAGAGAACTTAAATCTTATTTTGATACAATGATTGGCTTTGTTTTTATTGCATTTATTGTAGCTGCAATGGGAATTTACTTTTTTGTCTATAATATGAGTGGAGGATATCCTTACTTTTCTGCAACACTTACGGGGACATTGTTTGTGTTGCTAATATCAATTCCGGTTTTAACAATGAAGTGTTTGGCAGATGAAAAGAGATCAAAGACGGACCAATTATTATTAACGGCACCTATTAGTTTGACAAAAATAATTTTAGGAAAGTATTTTGCAATGGTAACTATATTTGCCATACCAGTATTAATTTCCTGTCTCTGTCCATTGATTATTAAAGCCAATGGAACGGCTTACTTGTTTAACGATTATGCTTCCATCTTAGCTTTCTTTCTTATGGGATGTGTATATATTGCAATCGGTATGTTTATTAGTTCACTGACAGAAAGTCAGATTATTGCGGCAGTTGGTACCTTTGGTATATTATTTTTATTGCAATTGTGGCCGGATTTAATTGCTTATCTCCCCTCCACTGCAGCCGCTTCTTTCATCGGTTTTATTGTGATCGTATTGTTAATTGCATTAATTATTAATAGTATGACAAAAAAATGGCTTA
>JBKTKK010000082.1:0-7286 GCA_047242405.1 Lachnospiraceae bacterium
GAATTATTAAGATGTTAGATTTACGTAGACCAATCTATAAGCAAACAGCTGCATATGGCCACTTTGGTCGTAATGATTTAGATTTACCATGGGAAAGACTTGATAAAGTCGAACTTCTTAAAAAATATTTATAATTAATAATATGTATGTAAAAAGGAAGATTGTGTGTGTACAGAATCTTCCTTTTTTTGTTCATGAAAATTTTATAAAATGACTCGTTTCTTTATGAGTCAATTGTCAATTACTATGGTATAATGTATTAAGCAAAAGTAGATGAACGTTTGCATAAGCAGACAGATAGGAGCTGTTATGAAAATAAAGACAAGGCTTTGTATTGCTTTTTGTACAATTTTATTTGTACCTATGCTGCTTGTCGTAATAGCTGTGAATTTGCTCATGTCGTATCAGTTAAGTGTATTTGAGAAAACGTATAATGTTACGTTAACAAAGGATATCTTTACTCCAACTCCTGTGCAGTTGTTAAATCGTTCGATTGTTAAAATCCAAGAAGATATTCAAAAAGAAATTGATGAGGATCCTACGAAACTGAAGGATTTAGACCATTTAAAAGAGTTGGACAAAGTGTTAGAAAAGAAAGGTGCTTATATTGTTGTACGAGAGGATGACCAAATTATATATGCAAGTGAGGGAACAGAGGATATAATTTCAAGGTTGCCAGACTATGGCGAGGCAGACGTAACGTTTTCAACAGGTACTTATTTTGGAGATGATAAGCAAAAATTTGTAAAACAGCAGGATTTTCTATTTTCAGATAATTCGAAAGGCAGTGTATTTATTATATGCAGTGTGAATGAATCACTCCCAGAAATGCAGATGATGTTTATTGAAATCGGAGTTATTATCGTTTTAGTTATGTTTTTTACAGCGGCTGCTTTAACAATGTGGATATATCGATCCATATGCAAGCCGATAGGGACTTTAAAAATTGCAACGCGTAACATCAAAGAGGGAAACCTAAATTTTACAATTGTAGGTGATGATAAGGATGAAATTGGGCAGCTATGCAGTGATTTTGAAGAAATGCGGCAAAGGTTAAAAGAATCAGCAGAAGAAAAAATTCAATTTGACGCAGATAACAAAGAGCTCATCAGTAATATTTCCCATGATCTAAAGACGCCAATTACGGCTATCAAAGGTTATGTGGAAGGAATTATGGATGGTGTTGCTGATACGCCAGAGAAAATTGATAAATATATACGGACGATATATAACAAGGCCAATGATATGGATCGCTTAATTGATGAATTAACCTTTTACTCGAAAATTGACACGAATCGTATTCCTTACACATTTTCTAAAATTAATGTTTCGGATTATTTTGGAGACTGTGCAGAAGAAGTAGGTTTAGATTTAGAATCGAAAAATGTTGAATTTGGATACTATAATTATTGCGATGAATCAATTGTTGTCATTGCAGATGCTGAGCAACTAAAGCGTGTTGTAAACAATATAATTAGTAATTCAGTAAAATATTTTAACAAGTCAAAAGGGAAGGTTAATATTCGAATAAAAGACGTCGGTGACTTTATTCAAGTAGAAATTGAGGATAATGGTAAGGGAATCGCGCAAAAAGATTTACCATATATTTTCGATCGATTTTATCGAACCGATTCTTCCAGAAATTCATCAAAAGGGGGAAGTGGTATCGGGTTATCAATCGTTAAGAAAATTATTGAGGATCATGGCGGAAAAATTTGGGCTACAAGTAAAGAGGGTACTGGAACGGTAATGTACTTTGTTCTAAGAAAATATCAGGAGGTTCGCAATGAGTAAGATTCTAATAGTGGAAGATGAAGAGAGTATCGCAGAATTGGAAAAGGACTACTTAGAATTAAGTGGTTTTGAAGTAAAAATTAAAAATTCTGGCGACGAAGGATTAAAGGAAGCGCTAGAAGGCGAATATAATCTTTTGATACTCGATTTAATGCTTCCGGGCGTAGATGGATTTGAGATATGTAGGAAAGTAAGAAAAGTTAAAAATACACCAATTCTTCTCGTTTCAGCAAAGAAAGATGACATTGATAAAATTAGGGGACTCGGTCTAGGGGCGGATGATTATATTACGAAACCATTCTCTCCAAGTGAATTAGTAGCCAGAGTGAAAGCACATCTTGCCCGCTATGAAAGATTAATCGGAAGTGCTGTGCAGGAAAATGATATTATTGAAATCCGAGGCATCAAAATAGATAAAATGGCAAGAAGGGTTTATGTTAATGGCGAAGAGAAACAATTTACGACGAAAGAGTTTGATTTGTTAACATTTTTAGCTCAAAACCCAAACCATGTTTTTACAAAAGAAGAATTATTCCGCGAGATTTGGGATATGGAATCCATCGGGGATATAGCAACTGTTACAGTTCATATTAAGAAAATTAGAGAAAAAATTGAGTTTAATACAGCTAAGCCTCAGTATATTGAAACAATTTGGGGTGTAGGTTATCGGTTTAAAGTTTAAACCAATGAAGTAAGCGGAATACCAATATCCGCTTGAAAAATAATTGCAGGCAGCTATTATCGTGAAGGAAATATTCCCTTGTATACGATATACTGCTTGCATTTTTTTGAATTTTAAGTATCATATATAGTATATTGTGTATGAATTATCATACATAAAAGTAGATGCGAATGTTGTAGAACATACCAAATGACGTAGGAAACAATAAGGGAATATTTAGAAGGAGCTATATGGAAAAACAATACATCTTATTTGACCTGGATGGGACACTGACGGACCCCATGGTGGGTATTACAAAGTCCGTTCAACATGCATTAAAGAGTTTTGGAATTGTAGTAGAAGATTTAAAAGAGTTAACCCCATTTATTGGACCTCCATTAAAAGAATCATTTCAAGAACGATATCAGATGACGGAAGAAGAGGCAGATCAGGCTGTGAAAATCTTTCGTGAATACTTTGTTCCGAAAGGTATCTTTGAGAATGAGGTATATGATGGAATCGAATCCATGTTAAAGAGTTTGAATGAGGCTGGCAAGAGCCTGATGATTGCCACTTCAAAGCCGATAGATTTTGCAGAACAGATTTTAGAACACTTTGGATTGCGCGATTATTTTGACTATGTAGCAGGTAGTACGTTGTCGGAGGGTAGAACAAAAAAAGATGAGGTAATTGCCTATGCGTTGGACGAATGTCAGCTGGTAGATATGAGTGAACTTATTATGGTTGGCGATCGAAAATATGATGTATTAGGTGCCAAAGCATTTGGGATTAAATCCATTGGTGTCCTGTACGGATATGGTTCCCTTACGGAATTAGAAGAAGCTGGTGCAGATTATATTGTAGAAACCGTAGAAGAATTACAAGAACTACTGTTAAAAGAAGAGTGATGGACAAAAAAAGTCGGTGTTCCTATTGGACATCGACTTTTATATTTGTTTATTCCTTTAGTTGAAAGATAAGTTTCTTGTTTGTTTTTGGATGCTCAAATGATAATTGGTATGCACATAGACCAATTGCTGGGCGCTTTTTCTCTTCTTTCATGAAAGGGTTGTATTTGGTATCAAGGTATAAAGGTGTATTAAGAGCTGCAAACTGTGCTCTTATTTGATGATGGCGTCCGGTAATTAATTCGATATCGACGTAACAAGTCTCAATGCCCTTGTTCTGAGCTTCCTTTTCCATATCCTTTAATTCTTGTATTGGGCAATCATTTATTACTGCATAATTTAAAATTGCCTGCTTTGCATCCTTTTCACCTTCGGATGCAAGTTTTGTTATATTGGTATGTTTATCATGAATTAGAAAATCAATTCTAGTACCTTGTGGTGGGTTCGGAACGCCACAAAGGAGTGCATAATATTTTTTTTTCATTTTCCCATTTTGTATCTGACGACTTAGAGATGCAGCGGCAGACTGTTTTTTGGCATAAACCATTACGCCAGCTACTGGACGATCTAAGCGATGTATAACACCGACATAGGGAGAGGGCCCACCACCATTGCGACTTAAATAATTTCTTATTTCACTATATAAATCCATGGCAAAAGTTCTACCGCTCTGTGATTCGATCCCAGCCTGTTTTTTTACTACAATTATTTCAGAATCCTCGTATTTTATATCTAACATTTTATTTGCTCACCTCTTTGAAGCGGCGGTAACCAGTTTGAAAATCCACTTCATTCATTAGTTCTTTTCCCTCTTGAAATAGTTTGAGATTTTTTGCTGCGATTCTAACAATTCGTTCAAACGTTTCTGGAAGATGGTAAGACCCTGAAATATGCGGAGTAATAATCATTCGCGGCGCATCCCAAAGGGGATGAGTAGAAGGGAATGGCTCCGGATCTGTTACATCAATCCCAGCGCCACCTAGATTATCACTTATAAGGGCATCATTTAGGGCATCCATATCAATTGCATTTCCACGACCAACATTAATTAATATAGCACTTTTTTTCATTTTACTGATTCGAGCATGGTCAAAAAGGTGATAGGTTTCTTTTGTACCTGGAAGGCTAAGGGCAACAATATCGGCTCTGCTTAATATAGAGTCTAGTCTTTCCAATGGAAGAAGTTCATCTATATAATCTGGTTTATTTGCAATATTTTTGCGTATACCGATTGTATAACTTCCAAGGGCTTTCATTTTTTGGGCAAAAGTTCCTCCAATATCTCCCATACCTACAATTAAAGTGGTGGATCCTTCAATGGAAGTAACCGTTCCTTCGTCCTTCCATAAATGCAATTTTTGATTGTCTCTATATAAATAGAGCTTTTTTTGAAGTGCTAAAACCAAACCTATCATATGTTCACTGATGGCCAGGCCATAGGCACCGGATGCATTTGTCAGTTTGGCATCCGAAGGTAAAATCCCTTCTTTACAATATCCATCTGTTCCAGCTGAATTGAGTTGTAGCCATTTTAACTGTTTTGTTCCAGCAATAAATTGTGGGTTAACATTACCAATGATAATATCTGCATTGTATACATCATCTTTTGTTACTGTTTTTGGATCTTTATAAATAAATTTACCATTGGGCATGTGGGATTCTAATAGATGCTTGTGACAGTTTTGTACCGGTATAACCACTAAAATATTCATTAAGATACCCCAACTGCGTGTATGCAGTCCTTTCTTTTCATTTATGATAAATACAATAAATTTTAATAAAAAAATACTATTCTATCATATACTAATTTTACAGCTGGTTCAAGTTCGATTTAAGAAAATCAAGTAAATGCCTCACGTTAATATTACGGAATATAAGCGGCGGATTAGGCATTTGCTTGGTCGGTTGGGGACAAGCTCCGTCTTTCAGCTGACATAGTAGATTAATATTTTTTAAAATGGCACTAGAAATTTATGCAATAATTGTGTATAATTATGAAATATGATTTAAAGGAGAGAATAAATATGAAAAAAAGATTAAAACTCTTTTTATCAGTCTTAATGCTTTGTTTGACTGTTTCTGGGTGTCAAAAAGCGGATGAAGATAATTTAGGAGTTAATAGGTTAGTTGTAGGAACGAATGCAGAATTCCCACCATTCGAGTATATAAATAATTCTGGGGAAGTGGATGGGTTTGATGTCGCGATAATGAAGGCGGTAGGAGAAGAGATGGGATATGAAGTTGAATTCAAAAATATGGAATTCAAATCTCTTGTTGCATCTTTATCCACAGGCGGATTAGACGCGGTTATAGCAGGTATGACAGTGACAGATGACCGTAAGCAAAGCGTTGATTTTACCGAGGGGTACTATACAGCAACCCAGTATATCGTAGTACCTATGAATAGTGATGTAACATCTATCGCTGATTTAAATGGAAAACAAATTGCAGTACAAGAAGGGACAACTGGAGATTTATTGGTTACACCAGAAGAAGATAATGAAGTAATTACTGATTCCAGTACCGTAGTAAAACGTTTTAAAAAGGGAACCGATGCAATTATAGAATTAAAAAGTGGTAGCGTAGATGCTGTAGTCATTGATGCGAATCCAGCTCAAGAGTTTGTTAAAGCCAATGAAAATACATTGAAATACGTAATTGATGATACGTCAACAGAAGAATATGCGATTGCTGTTGCCAAAGGGAATGTAGAACTTTTAGAGGACATGAATGAAGGTCTTCAAAGGATAAAGGAAAACGGCGTTTTTGATGAGTTAGTTGACACTTATATCAATGGAAATACAAGTGTTGAAAGAAGGACATCGGACAATGCATTTATCAATTTCTTGTATACGTTAGAATATGTATTTATTAGTACAAATGGCTATCAACTATTACTTAAGGGCTTATGTGTGACGATTTTAATTTCTCTTCTTGCAGTAATTCTTGGTACAGTGTTAGGATTTGTTATCGCACTTATGAAGTTAACAGAGACGACACGGGCAAAGAAAACCATTCTTTCACGTATTGCAAATATATACATTGATATTATTCGTGGTACGCCGGCAATGGTTCAATTATTAATTATGTATATGATCATCTTTAATAATAGAATGGGAATGGTAGCAGCAGTCTTAACCTTTGGTCTTAATAGTGGTGCTTATGTAGCAGAGATTATTCGTGCAGGTATTATGGCTGTTGATAAGGGGCAGATGGAAGGTGGACGTTCACTTGGTTTTTCTTATGGAGAGACAATGCGTTATATTATACTACCACAGGCAATTAAGAACATACTCCCTGCACTAGGTAATGAATTTATTACATTGATTAAGGAGACAGCAATTGTTGGTTATGTAGCAATACAGGATCTAACCAAGGCTGCAGACTTTATTATATCTAGAACCTATGAAGCATTTTTACCATTAATTGCAATTGCAATTATTTATTATTGTATAATTAAGATATTAAGCAAATTATTAGGCGTGTTTGAAAGGAGGCTTCGTAAAGGTGATATACGTTAATAATCTTCATAAATATTTTAAAAATTTAGAAGTACTAAAAGGAATCAATGCACATATTACGCCCGGAGAGTGTGTTGTTGTTATTGGTCCATCAGGTTCAGGAAAGAGTACTTTTCTACGTTGCCTAAATCGTTTAGAGGAACCTACCAAAGGAAGTATTATAATAGATGGAATTAATATTATGGATGAAAAAACCGATATTAATTTAGTACGACGTGATGTTGGAATGGTTTTTCAGAACTTTAATTTATTTCCACATCTATCAATATTAGAAAACGTAACGTTGGCACCCGTTAAGCATAAAATGATGTCGAAAGAGGAGGCTGAAAAAATAGCTATGAAATTGCTTGCCCGCGTAGGGGTAGCAGACAAAGCCTCAAATTATCCAGCACAGTTATCAGG
>JBKTKK010000082.1:7296-8167 GCA_047242405.1 Lachnospiraceae bacterium
GCAGTATTAGACGTTATGAAACAGTTGGCGAAAGATGGTATGACAATGGTTGTTGTAACCCATGAAATGGGATTTGCCAGAGAAGTTGCAGACCGCGTAATATTCATGGATGGTGGGGTAATTGTGGAAGAAGGTACGCCAAAAGATATTTTTGAAAATCCAACAAATGATAGAACCAAAAATTTTTTAGGTAAAGTATTAAATTAAAAAATATATGTATAATATTTCTTTTCTCAACCATACTATTTATTATACAAAACATAAATAGCAAGGGGACAAAAGAAATCTCATGAGTACGAAACAAAAGAGAGCAATATTTTTTATCGGAATTACTGGCGCAGTTTATTTATCATTCAGGTACCTGCTGCCGCTAGTAATTCCTTTTTTAATTGCGGCTTTGATTGCACACGCTATATGGCCTATTGTTCGTTTCATGCATACACATTGGAAGGTACCAGAAACGTTAGGTGCGGCACTAATTTTAATTATAATAGTTGGATTGTTATTAATAATACTGTATTTTGTAGGCGGTGGCTTAATTGAACAATTTCGACTATTCATGGAAAAACTACCAAGTTACATGGAAATGCTATCGTCTCGCTTAAGTACGATAAGTAAAAATGTAGAAGTGATATTTAGTTTAGAAACGGGTTCAATAATGGAACAATTGCTTTTACTGGAGCAAGGAATGCAGCAGCGAGCAGTTGATAACTTTATGCCAATGGTCATGAGTAATTCAGTCCCAATTATTGTACGAATTGGTGAAATTTTTGCGGTAGCGATGATTACATTTATTTCAACTATATTTTTTATAAAAGAGAGAAAGGATGTAGCTAGGTTTAAAGAAAGTACGGTTTTTCGAAGGGAAATC
>JBKTKK010000083.1:0-8054 GCA_047242405.1 Lachnospiraceae bacterium
CTGGAAGTGATTGTGAAGGTGCAGGAGAAATGTTCCAGGTTACTACGATGGACTTAAACAATGTTCCTAAAACAGATGATGGAGCGGTTGATTTTTCTAAAGATTTCTTTGGCAAAGCTACGAATTTAACGGTTAGCGGTCAGCTTAATTGCGAAACTTATGCGATGGCGTTTAAAAATGTTTACACTTTTGGTCCAACCTTTCGTGCAGAGAACTCTAATACGACAAGACATGCAGCAGAGTTTTGGATGATTGAACCAGAAATTGCCTTCGCTGATTTACAAGATGATATGACGCTTGCAGAGGACATGTTAAAGTATATTATTGCATATGTTATGGAGCACGCGCCAGAGGAAATGAACTTCTTTAATCAATTTGTGGATAAAGGGTTATTAGAACGATTAAATGGTGTATTAAATTCTGATTTTGGACGTGTAACCTATACGGAAGCCATTAAAATATTAGAAGAGCATAATGATGAATTTGAATATAAAGTATCTTGGGGATGTGACCTTCAAACAGAGCATGAACGTTATTTAACGGAACAAGTTTTCAAGAAACCTGTGTTTGTAACTGACTATCCAAAGGAAATCAAAGCGTTTTATATGAAATTAAACGACGATAATAAGACGGTTGCAGCCATGGACTGTTTAGTTCCAGGCATTGGTGAAATTATCGGCGGTAGCCAAAGAGAAGATGATTATGAAAAACTTGCAGCTCGCATGGAAGAGCTTGGTCTTAATAAAGAAGATTATCAATTCTATTTAGATCTTCGTAAATTTGGATCTACACGTCATGCCGGATTTGGCTTAGGATTTGAACGTTGTGTTATGTATTTAACTGGTATGGGCAATATTCGTGATGTTGTTCCATTCCCTCGAACAGTTGGAAATTGTGAATTATAATATTTTCTGGTGTTTACGAAAGAAGCAGGAACTGGGATTGAGACTTTGGGGTGCTGTTACCGTTTTAGGAGGCAGTACCCCTTTCAAGTTTTTTGCAGAAAGGAACGTGCATGGATTTTATTCATATTGCTGATGTACACCTAGGGTTGACACCCGATGCGACGAAGCCTTGGAGTGAAAAAAGAGCAGAGGAGATTTGGGAGACTTTTAAAAGGGTTATTATAAAGTGCAATGAGAAGCACATAGATTTATTGCTTATTGCTGGTGATCTTTTTCATAGACAACCTTTAAAAAAGGAGCTAAAAGAAGTAGACTATTTATTTTCCACTTTAAAGAAAACAAAGGTCGTTCTAATTGCAGGAAATCATGATTATGTAAAAAATAGTTCCTACTACAATGGCTTTGTTTGGTCTCAAAATGTAACTATGTTAATTGAGGATGAGATTGGCCAAGTTTATTTTCCAGATATTAATACAAAAGTGTGGGGGTTTAGTTACCATAACTATGAAATTACAAATCCAAAATACGATGATTTACGGATCGAAGATCATTCGTGTACAAATATCTTGTTAGCCCATGGGGGAGATGAACGCCATGTACCTATTGATTTTCGGAAGCTTGCTACAGCGGGCTTTGATTATGTAGCACTTGGACATATCCATAAACCAGATTTAAAAATGCAAGAGTGTATAGCATATGCCGGGTCGTTAGAGCCTACAGATAAAAATGATGTGGGCGTGCATGGGTTTGTAATGGGGCAAATAAGCCAGGGTATTACCCAGTTTAAGTTTGTTCCCTTTGCGTGTCGAGAGTATGTATCTTTACGAATTAAGTTAACGCCAGCTACAGTAACGGGTGCATTGGTGGACCGAGTCACAGAAGCCATAAATACTTATGGTAGAGAGCATATATATAAGATCTATCTAGAGGGAAGTTATGACCCGGATGTACCAATTGACCATAAACGATTAGAGTTAGCTGGTAATATTAGTGAAATTAAAGATGAATCAGTTCCTGAATACAATATAGAATTATTAAAGCAAGAGCATAAAGATGATGTTGTTGGAATGTACATTCAATCGTTTCTGTCAGAACCATTAACAGAGTGTAGGAAAAAGGCGCTTTATTATGGTATTCATGCGATGTTATCGCAATTAAATAAGTAAGTGAAGTTAAAACGAGGGGGATGCCATGATTATTAAAGACTTGGAATTAACTCACTTTGGCAAATTTCATAATAAGAAAATAGAATTTTTACCTGGGCTAAATATAATATATGGTAGAAATGAAGTAGGAAAATCAACGATACATGCATTTATTCGAGGTATGTTATTTGGTATAGAGAAGTCACGTGGAAGGGCGTCCAAAGACGATCGCTATTTAAAATATGAGCCGTGGGAAAATGCAGGTGGTTACGAAGGTAAAATGCGTTTTGAAGTAGATGGGCACATATTTCGGATTGAAAGAAGTTTTTTAAAAACAAATAAGTACTTTCGGCTGATTAACGAAACAATGGGTAAAGAGTTATCCAATCCAAAAGAAACCCTTGAAACACTGCTTGGTGGGCTAAATGAAAGCAACTATACAAATACAATAAGCATTGAACAATTAAAAAGTGCCACCGATGATGCTTTAGTAGATGAACTAAAAGTATTTGCTACGAATATAGGAAAATCCAAGAATAGCGAAATAAATTTAATTGCGGCACAGGAATCGTTGAGAATAGAAAAAAAACGGTTATCTAGCTATATTGTGAAAGATGCCAAAGAGCGTTACATGGAAGATAAGGAAGAAAGTAATCGAATAGAACGGGAAATTCAAGAGCTTTCCTTAAGAAAAAAAGAACATGAAGTGCAAATAAAAGACTGTGTAAAAAAAATGGACGCTGTTAGACACCAGTTAGAAGCAGATAACAAAGATAGCGAATTGAAAAAGGCAGCCCTTCAACAACAAATGGAAGAATTAGAAAGTTGGATCGATGGCAGAGAAGAGGAGATAAGGAAGGAGCGAGTCAATGGTAGGCTTGTAATCTTTGCTCTAATTGCAATCGCAGGTGCTGTCGTTGGTGGATATTTATATGCTGTTCATCAAGTGGGGTGGATGGCACTAGCCTTTGGAATAACAGCAATCGCAGTACTTCTTTTTGTCTTTTTTAGCGTCTTTCAAAAAAGAAGAAAGCAGTCCTTAAAAGAATTAGAAGAAAGAAAAATTAATTTAAAACAAATCAGGCAGCAGTATGAAGCGTTTATAAAGTCGTTAGCGCAACAGAATGCGGAACAAACCTACCATCAGTTGCAGGAGCAGTTACAAATGTGGAAGGATGTGCATAATCTCCTGGGTGGGAGTTGGATAAAAAACAAGAGTTATTGCTAAAAATCCAACAACGGATGGATCGAACAAAACAGCAGCTAATAGAGAATGATAAATATTTTGAGGAAACAAAGGCAATAGAGCTGGCAATTGATCAAATTCAAAAGTTGGCAGGTAAAATTCATGATTCTTTTGGATCGGATTTAAACAAACTGGCTTCGGAGTTTTTTGCAAGAATCACAAAGGGGAAGTATCATAAACTGGTTATGGAAGAGAATGCAAGTATTTATATTAATACACCCCAGAAATTGATACCAATTGAAGGTGTTAGCCGTGGAACGATAGAGCAAATTTATCTAAGTATACGGTTAGCGGCGGCAAAAATTATGTGGAAAGATAAGCAAATGCCCTTAATTTTTGATGATGTATTTGCTTATTATGATGATGAAAGATTGAGTGAAGTAATGGACATGTTTCAAACAATGGATCAGCAAATCATCCTGTTTACCTGTCATAAACGGGAAGATGCGCTTCTTATTAGATAGAATCCGCATAAAATAAAGGTTTTTTGCAAAAAATACTTGCAAATTACGGGTTTTACTGTAAAATGTAGGTTGATGCGGTTTATTCAATATAATTATTTATAGGAGAAAGGCTGTAAGAAATGATTAGTGCAAACGGAATAACTTTAAGACTTGGTAAAAAAGCATTATTTGAAGATGTAAATATTAAATTTACAGAAGGTAATTGTTATGGCTTAATTGGTGCAAACGGCGCTGGTAAGTCTACCTTTTAAAGATTTTATCTGGAAAGATTGAACCAACCAATGGTTCTATTGTTATTACACCAGGGCAACGTCTCTCTGTACTAGAACAGGATCACTTTAAATATGATTCTTGTGTCGTTCTAGATACGGTTATGATGGGAAATGCTAGACTTTTCGAAATTATGAAAGAAAAGGATGCAATTTACGCGAAAGAAGACTTTACAGAAGAAGATGGTATTCGTGCAAGTGAGCTAGAAGGAGAGTTTGCAACCATGAACGGTTGGGAAGCAGAATCTGATGCGGCAAACTTACTAAATGGATTAGGAATTGAAACAGATTTACATTACAAGTTAATGGGAGAATTAACCGGAAGTGAGAAAGTCAAAGTATTATTAGCTCGGGCACTGTTTGGTAACCCAGATATCCTGTTAATGGATGAGCCTACAAACCACTTGGATTTGGCAGCAATTAATTGGTTAGAAGAGTTTTTAATAAATTTTGAAAATACCGTTATTGTCGTATCCCATGACCGTTATTTCTTAAATAAGGTATGTACCCATATTGCAGATATTGATTACGGTAAAATCCAGTTATATTCTGGTAACTACGATTTCTGGTATGAATCAAGCCAGTTAATGGTTAAACAGATGAAAGAGGCGAACCGTAAGAAGGAAGAGAAGATCAAAGAATTGCAAGAATTTATTCAGCGTTTCTCTGCCAATGCTTCGAAATCAAAGCAGGCAACTTCAAGAAAGCGTGCGCTTGAAAAAATTGAACTTGATGATATTCGCCCGTCTTCAAGAAAATATCCTTACATTGATTTCCGCCCAGAAAGGGAAATTGGGAATGAAGTGCTTACGGTAGAAGGAATCAGTAAAACAATTGAGGGTGTTAAAGTATTAGATAATATTTCATTTGTTTTAAATCGTAATGATAAGGTTGCATTCGTTGGTTCCGACGAATTGGCCAAAACAACATTGTTTAAGATTTTAGCTGGAGAAATGGAGCCAGATAGTGGAAGTTTCAAATGGGGTGTTACAACATCGCAGGCTTACTTTCCAAAAGATAGTACAGAAGAATTTGACAGTGATTTAGTAATATATGATTGGTTACAACAATATTCTCCTATAAAGGATATAACATACGTGCGAGGTTTCCTTGGAAGAATGTTATTTGCTGGAGAAGACGGCGCTAAGAAAGTTCGTGTATTATCCGGTGGTGAAAAGGTTCGTTGTTTACTTTCCAAGATGATGATTTCCGGTGCAAATGTATTAATCTTTGATGAACCTACGAACCATTTAGATATGGAATCCATCACTGCCTTAAATAATGGTCTGATGAAATTTCCTGGTGTAGTATTATTTGCTTCTAGAGACCACCAGATTGTTCAGACAGTTGCAAATAGAATTATTGAAATTTTACCTGGTGGATTTATTGATAAGATTACAACTTATGATGAATACTTAGCAAGTGATGAAATGGCTATGAAGCGTCAGGTTTATACGGTCTCCTCATCAGAAGATGAAAGTAGTAATAATAATTAAAAATATACGTATACGTAGATATATGGCGACAGAGGAATACGTTCTGTCGCCTTTTTATGAAATTGGGTCAGTGTTTACACATTTCGTAGAGAGAAGAGGAATAGATTCATGAGTAGTTTTATGCTAAAATGCATCGCGATGTTAACGATGTTAATTGACCATGTCGGATTTGTATTATTTCCAGAGCAAATGATTTGGCGTATTATAGGTAGAGTTGCATTTCCATTATTTGCTTTCCTCATTGTGCAAGGGGTACTGCATACATCAAATTGGAAAAGATATGGTATACGGCTATTACTCTTTGCTTTTCTTTCAGAAATTCCATTTGATTTAGCAACTTCTGGACAATGGGTTAATTTTTATTCGCAAAATATATTTTTCACCTTACTATTTGGTATGTTAGTCGTAGAAGCGAGTATCTATTTTGAAGCGCAAGGTAAGGTGGTGTATGGATTTGGGTTGGCTTTTGTTATAGGCTTTCTTTGCGATATATTCCGCACTGATTATGGTATGTTGGGTATATTGCTTATCTATAGTTTTTACATGTGTCGTTATAGCAAGATGGCAACAGCGACGATGACCATTGTGTTAAACTTTGTTGAAGGTACTCCGCAGTTATTTGCTGGGTTGGCAGTTATACCAATTTATTTCTACAATGGGACTCTAGGCTTAAAAAACAAATGGATACAGTATGGTTTTTATGCATTTTATCCCGTACATTTGTTAATATTAGCTGCCATAGCTGGTAGAATTCCAATGTTTTAAATTATGGCTTGACATTTGAATTATACTGGTCTATACTAAAGTCAATTTAAATATGAAACCATTGATTCAGAGTAGTAGGCAAATATACTTCTAACAGAGAGCAACCGTTGGTGGAAAGGTCGCAGGTAGGTAGTTGTTGAATGGACTGATAAGGGCAGAGCGAAAGGCAATAGGCTAAGTAGTAGCTGACGGGATCTTCACCCGTTATAAAGGAAGCATAACTGGTTGGTTATGGATTGAGTGGATGCATAGCATCAAATCGGGTGGTACCGCAGAAGATCGTTCAGACTTTTGTCCCAATAGGGGGCAGAGGTCTTTTTTTATATAAAAATTTAATTAAATAGGATAATTGAGAGAAAGGGGGATTATTATGGCAAAAATTCCACACAGATATTATTTGAGTGAAGAGAGGATACCAAAGCAGTGGTATAATTTGCGGGCAGATATGAAAGAGCTGCCAGATCCGTTGTTAAATCCGCATACCTTACAGCCGGCTACATTGGAAGATTTATATCCAGTTTTTTGTACGGAATTGGCAAAACAAGAGTTAGATAATACTACAAGATATTTTGATATTCCAGAAGAAATTCAGGAAATGTATAAAATTTATCGTCCATCACCACTTATTCGTGCTTATAATCTAGAGAAGGCGCTTCAAACGCCAGCGAAAATTTATTATAAATTTGAAGGAAATAACACATCTGGGAGTCATAAGTTAAACTCTGCGATCGCCCAGGCTTATTATGCCAAAGAGCAGGGCCTTACAAGCTTAACGACAGAAACTGGTGCAGGTCAATGGGGGACTGCTTTATCAGAGGCCTGTTCCTATTTTGGAATTCCGCTAACCGTTTACATGGTAAAAGTTTCATATGAACAAAAACCTTTCCGCAAGGCTGTAATGCAAACTTTTGATGGAAATGTAATACCAAGTCCAAGTCCAACTACACAGATTGGAAAAAAAATATTGGCCGAAAATCCAGGTACAACGGGAAGTTTGGGGTGTGCAATTTCAGAGGCTGTTGAAAAAGCGGTAACGACAGACGGTTGTAAATATGTTTTGGGTTCGGTTTTAAATCAAGTATTATTGCATCAGTCAATTATAGGATTAGAGTCAAAAATGGCAATGGAAGACTTAGGGGAGTATCCCGATGTGGTAATTGGATGTGCTGGGGGGGGTTCAAATCTAGGGGGATTAATTGCTCCATTTATGCAAGATAAATTGACTGGAAAGGCCAATCCTCGTATTCTAGCAGTAGAACCTGCTTCTTGTCCATCCTTTACACGAGGAAAGTATGCATATGATTATTGTGACACGGGAAAAATCACCCCAATGGCAAAAATGTATACATTAGGTTGCGGTTTTATGCCATCTGCAAATCATGCTGGCGGGCTCCGTTATCATGGAATGTCTCCGATTTTGTCGAAGTTGTATCATGATGGTTATATGGAAGCGATTTCCGTAGAACAAACAAAGGTTTTCGAAGCTGCTGTATATTTTGCTAAGAAGGAAACAATACTACCAGCTCCAGAATCAGCCCATGCAATTCGGGCTGCAATTGATGAGGCCCTTCGATGCAAAGAAACAGGAGAGGAAAAAACCATTTTATTTGGTTTAACGGGTACCGGATATTTTGATATGCGTGCATATTCCGCGTATCATGATGGGACAATGGGAGATTATATCCCGACAGATGAGGATTTAAAGAAAGTTTTTAACAGTCTTCCAAATCTAATTTAGAGTAGGCTGTAAGAAAGGAGTTTATA
>JBKTKK010000084.1:0-7992 GCA_047242405.1 Lachnospiraceae bacterium
TTAAAAGAAATGAATCATTCACCTAGATTTTGGAGTGAAGTAGAGAAAATATTAACTAGTTATAAAGACAGTCGCGCATGGTTGCGCGAAAACGGGGAAAGATATGTTTGGGATATCACAGATAATCGGAGTATCAATTGAGATTATTGGTACCATTGCCTTTGCCTTTTCTGGTGCGATGGCTGCTATCGAGCGAAAGCTCGATTTATTTGGGGTTATGGTACTGGGCATAATCACCGCGGTGGGCGGTGGTATGATTCGTGATTTAATGTTAGGAATCCATCCTCCCATGTTGTTTCAAAATACTGTATATGTAAAGGTTGCCCTTACGGTATCCTTGTTAACGTTCGTTATGATCTATTTTAATCAAGAATTATTAACAAGTCGATATATGAAGGCATATACCTTTGTAATGAATTTATTTGATGCCATAGGTTTGGGTGCCTTTACAGTTAGTGGAATTAATACGGCTATCCTAGCGGGATTTGAGGACCAGGCTTTGTTACTTATAACCGTAGGTATGATAACTGGTGCAGGAGGCGGAATGTTAAGAGATGTTTTATCTGGGGAAACGCCGTTTATTTTCCGTAAGCATATTTATGCTTCCGCATCATTTGCCGGTGCTGTTTTGTTTGTAGGTTTACAAGGCTATATTGGAAAATCGATTGCGATGATCTTAGGGGCTGCCGCTGTTGTGTTGATTCGCTATTGTGCGGCCCGTTATCATTGGAATTTGCCAAAAGCGATGAAAGAAAAAATTTAAAGTCTATCTAAGAATGAAATTGAGGAAAAATATGTTAGAACATGTAAAACATACGTTTGAGCCAATCTTTGATCAAAACTCGAAAATACTAATTCTTGGTACCTTCCCTTCCGTGAAATCGCGGGAGGGAGATTTTTATTATGGACATCCAAGAAATCGATTTTGGCTGGTGTTAGCAAATATTTTAAGGGTAGAAACACCAGAAACCATTGATGAGAAAAAGAAAATGCTCTTAGAAGGAAAAGTAGCGATTTGGGATGTTATCGAAAGTTGTGATATAAAGGGGTCAAGTGACAGCAGCATTCGTAACGTAGTTCCAGCCGATATAAATAAGATTTTAAACAAGGCACCCATCGTACAAATATATGCCAATGGGGAGAAAGCGTTTCAGCTATATATGAAATATTGTTTTGCGGATACGAAAAGGGATATTATAAAGTTGCCTTCCACAAGCCCAGCAAATGCCGCCTGGTCCATCGATCGATTGATTGCTCGTTGGCGAAACAATATTGTTAACAACTTGTAATAGATTGTTAAAGGAAAAGCAAAATACTGCCCTTGTCCTTAGTCAGCATTGTATGTTAAACTAATATTAGGCTAGAATTAAGAGGGGGAATGGTAATGTTTTCAATACGTGAGAGACAGGAAACACGGCGAAAAATCAGACTAAGAGAACGTAATAAATCATATTTAATTTTAATTTTTTCTGTGCTAATTTGTGTACTATTTGGCGGTCTTGTAGGCCTCCATTTTAGAAATAAAGAGATAAAAAAGAATATTGGAATACAGGAGTCTTTATTCGAGGAAAATGCGAAAAAGTTAGTAAATATACAAAAGAATTATGATGAAGTGAGAGAAGGGTATACGAAAGAGAAGGAGGAATGGGATGAAATTGTCAAACAGTTTCAGGAGGTAAAGGCCATTGTTGAAACAGAGAGAAAAAATCGCGATGAACTAATAGATACAAATACGAAATTGCAAGAACAAAAGGAAGAGAAGGAAAAAGAAGTGGTTCAACTAACTGCTACCATGGCAGAGTTGGATGGTCAGCGAACGGCTCAAAAAGAGGCGGCAAGAAAGGCTGCTGAAGATGCAGCAAAACAAAATGCAAATGGGAACCATTTGCAAGGAGGAGGAGAGGGAAAAGGAAAAACAGTATACCTCACCTTTGACGATGGCCCTTCTTACTTAACACCAAAGGTTTTAGAAATATTGGATAAATATCAGGTAAAGGCGACATTTTTTGTTACCTACCAGGATGCTCCAAGTCTCGTTCCTTATTATAAAGAGATTGTCGATCGTGGGCATGCGATTGCAATACATACTGCTTCCCATGATTACCAGTATATTTATTCATCGATGGAAGCATTTCAGGCAGACTTTAATAAGATATATAATTATGTTGAACAATTGACTGGTGTGAAATGTCAATTGTATCGTTTTCCTGGTGGGAGTTCCACGAAAAAAAATGCAGCAATAAGAGATAATATAAAGGCGTTTTTGAAAGAACGTGGAATGGTCTATCATGATTGGAATGTCGTGACAGGAGATGGCGGAACGGTTTCTACACAGGAAGCTTATAAAAACGTAGTTGATAATATTTTACAAAGAAGCCATCCGGTCATTTTGGCACACGATGGACCTAATAAAGAGACAACGGTAGAAGCGTTACCTCGCATTATTGAACAATTATTGGCCTGGGGATATACGTTTGAGAAGTTGACTCCAGAAGTAACTCCGATTCAAGCGGGGGTAAATTGGTAGAAACATTGAGACAAAAATAAATTACAGATAAACGGTAGGAAAGAAATAAGATAATATGACAAAATGGAAAGAGATTGGAAAAGATGTGCTAAAATCAGTGCTCATCGGACTCGTGATTGGTTTGGCTTTTACAGCTGTTTTAACGATTATCGGAATGATAATATCAAAAGTTGAGTTTTATGGTACGATTAACGTCGTTCGCACGGGATTAATTTTGGTGGGAGCATTGGGCATGCTTGTTGTGTTCGTTTTGCTCTTTATGCGTAGAAAGTCAGAAGAATTAGATGGAAACCCTAAGTGGAAAAAACATTTTAGTCAACTAACTGTTAAAACGGTAATTATGTATGTGAGTGTTGTATTTGTGCTTTTGGCTTCATTGGCAGATGCACTATTATATCTTTAATAGGGAGTCGAGCAGGTTACCTGCTCGGCTTTTTTTATTCTATTTTTTTCGTTGTCTTCATATATTAAACTTGGAAACCACATATAAATAATGTATGGGAAAAAAGGGGGCAGAAAGGATTAGGATGAAGAAAAAATTAATTGTGTGGCTTTTATTGCTATGTTTTATGCTTTCTCCATGTCGTATACGCGATGTTTATGCAGAAGAAGGACAGGCGGAAACGGAAGCGGTTGATACTGATACAAATACGATAAAAAAGTTACAACTATATGCTAAGTCAGCTGTACTTATGGATGCGGATTCTGGGAGAATCTTATACTCCCAAGATGGGGACAATGTAATGGCTATGGCTAGTACGACCAAAATTATGACTTGTATTGTGGCATTAGAAAATGCAAATTTGGATGATGTTTACACCGTATCCTCCTATGCAGCGGGTATGCCACAAGTTAAGTTAGGTGTGGTAAGCGGTGAGACGTATCGATTAGAAGATTTATTATATTCTTTAATGTTAGAATCCCATAATGACGTAGCGGTTGTCATTGCAGAAGGGGTGGCTGGTTCCGTGGAAGCCTTTGCTGCTTTAATGAATAAAAAGGCAAGGGAATTAGGGTGCGAAAATACGAATTTTGTAACACCAAATGGATTGGATGCAGTAGGCCATGAGACTACGGCGGCTGAACTAGCGATGATTGCCCGTTATGCCATAAAGAATGATGAATTTATTAAGATTACCAATACCCAATCTTATGCATTTCAGAGTACCAATGGGAAACGTAGTTTTTCCGTCGTAAATCACAATGCCTTTTTATCGTTAATGAGTGGTGCCTTTGGAGTAAAGACAGGTTTTACTGGTAAGGCAGGTTATTGTTTTGTAGGGGCTTTAAGGAGAGAGGAAAAAACGTTTATTGCAGTTGTGTTGGCGTGTGGATGGCCACCAAATAAAACGTATAAATGGCATGATATGAAATTGTTAATGAACTATGGTCTGGATAATTACGAATATGAGGATGTATTTGAGCCAGTGGAAGAGTTTCGAACAATACCTGTAATGGATGGAAAAATAGGAGAAGTCCATACAGGAATAGAGGGAAGTTTATCGCTGCTTTTAAATGAAGAGGAGAATATAACAATCACCTACGATGTGCCTGATACGGTTGATGCACCCGTAACAGAAGGGCAGGTAGTTGGTTATGCAAATCTATTAATCAATGACGAGTTATATTGTAAGTTTCCTGTCGTCACAAAGGAAGCCGATGAAAAAATTGATTACAAATATTGCCTGGATAAGGTATTGAAAGTGTTTATGCCTTAACAAGTATAACGAAAATATAGCGTAAAGCTAATAAACACATTGGATAAAATGTAGAAAAATGACGAAATTCAGAATGGGAAAATGGTAATAATTATAAAAATTTGGGTTGATAAATCTTCTTATAAAGGGTACAATTAAATTGGCAGAAATTGGATTTACTTAAAATAAAGAGAAAATGGAGGTCTGAATAATGAGCAACACAGCAGAAACATCAGCAAGTAGAAGAATTTCAGCATTACTTGATGATAGCAGTTTTGTTGAAATCGGTGGGTATGTAACTGCCAGAAGTACTGATTTCAACTTACAAGACAAAGAGACACCGGCCGATGGCGTTCTTACTGGATACGGCACCATTGACGGAAATCTTGTTTATGTTTACAGCCAGGATGCTTCCGTGTTAAACGGAACGATTGGTGAGATGCACGCAAAGAAGATTGTAGCGCTATACAGTCTTGCTATGAAAATGGGTGCCCCAGTTCTGGGGTTAATTGATTGCGCCGGACTACGTTTACAGGAAGCAACAGACGCGTTAAATGGTTTTGGTGAGATCTACATGAGTCAGACAATGGCATCCGGGGTCATTCCGCAAATTACTGCTATTTTTGGCATATGTGGCGGTGGTATGGCTGTAATACCTACTTTGTCAGACTTTACGTTTATGGAAAGTAAAAATGCTAAGTTATTTGTAAATTCTCCAAATGCCTTAGATGGTAACTACGTGGCAAAATGTGATACGGCTTCTGCGAAATTTCAGAGTGAAGAAGCTGGTATCGTAGACGTTGTTGCAGATGAAGCAACCATTTTGGGCCAGATGAGAGAATTAATTACGATTCTCCCTGCCAACAATGAAGATGATATGTCTTATGATGCGTGCAACGATGATTTAAACCGTGTTTGCACAGATATAGAAAACGGCGTTTGTGACACATCTGTTGTACTTTCTACCATTTCGGATAATCACTATTTTTTCGAGACAAAGCAAGCCTATGCAAAAAATATAGTAACCGGTTTTATTCGTCTAAATGGAACGACGGTAGGGGCAGTAGCAAATCGTACGGAAGTTTACGATGAAGAGGGCAAAATAATAGAAAAATTTGATGCGGTACTTACTTCAGCAGCAGCAGAAAAAGCAGCAGATTTTGTGAATTTCTGTGATGCTTTTCGTATTCCAGTATTAACCTTAACAAATGTAAAAGGTTTTAAAGCAACGATTGGTGAAGAAAAGTCGATTGCTAAGGCGGCGGGGAAACTAATCTATGCTTTTTCAAATGCAACCGTTCCTAAAGTAAATGTTATTGTAGGAGAGGCTTTCGGCAGTGCATATATAACGATGAATGCAAAGGCAACGGGCGCTGATCTTGTTTATGCTTGGCCTCGTGCATCAATTGGAATGATGGATGCCACCCAGGCAGCTAAAATTATGTATGCAGATGAAATTGCAAAGGCAGAAGATGGCAAAGGGGTTATGGAAGAAAAGGCTTTGGAATATGCAAAATTACAGTCCAGTGCCCTTGCTGCTGCAAAGAGAGGGTATGTTGACGACATTATCGAACCTGCTGATACGAGGAAGAGAGTGTTAGCAGCCTTTGAAATGTTATTTACAAAGAGAGAAGATCGTCCAAGTAAAAAGCACGGAACGGTCTAAGATGGGGTGTGGCTTAATATGAAAAAAATCTTATTAGTATTATGTACGATAACCTGTATCTTTGCAATGACAGCCTGTGGAGTAGCCAATGAAGGTGGACAGTCTTCTAACCCAATTATAGATGAGCAAGAGTTTATTGACATCGGGACACAGCGCGTAAATCAGTACGCACAGTTAACCGAAGATAACTTAAATTCGATGTTGATGGATAATACGACCAAGTCATTAGCAGAAAATTGGCAGTCGGTAGTGGATGAGTCGGGCACTTTTTTAGGAGTAAAGGATGGGGCTGTTGTTTCACAGGAAGATGGAAAATCGGCTTCTTTAACGATTATGACACAGTTTCAGAAACGTGATGTGCGTTATACTTTAAACATTGCAACGAACGAAGATGGTTCTCAATTAGTTGTTACGAGCGAAAAATTTGAACCAATCTATACGATGGCAGAGAACTTAAAAACGGCAGGCGTTCATACGTTAATTGGTTTTGGAATTGTGTTTCTTGTTTTAATCCTTATGGTTGGTATTATTTCCTGTTTACGGTTTGTTTCGGTATTTCAGAAAAAAATTGGTGGGAAATCAGGAGAGGAAGAAGTCGTACCAGCATTAAAAGAAGAAGTACTTAACGTTGACTATGAAAAAGATCTTGTCGATGATTTAGAACTGGTTGCAGTTATTACAGCTGCAATTGCAGCTTCAGAAAATACAGCAATCGATGGCTTGGTCGTTCGTTCAATCAAGCGTGCGAAAGCAGCAAATTGGAAAAGAGCATAAGTTTAGGAGGAAGAAATGATGAAAAGCTATACAATTACTGTAAATGGAAATGTATATGAAGTGACGGTAGAAGAAGGAATTTCAACAAATGCCCCAGCAGTCCAAACACAAAAGGCAGCTCCAGTGCCAAAAGCTGCACCCGTAAAGGCAGCAGCTCCAGTTCCTCAAGCGCCAAAGGCAACTCCAGCCCCTGCAGCCCCTGCTGGTACCAATGGTGCGATTAAGGTAAGTGCACCTATGCCTGGGAAAATTGTTAACGTAAAAGTTAGTGTAGGACAAACGGTGAAAAAGGGAGAGGTTGTTGCAATTTTAGAAGCGATGAAAATGGAAAATGAAATTGTTGCACCAGATAACGGTACGGTAGCGAGTGTGAATGCATCGGTAGGAGGTTCTGTAGAAGCAGGAGATGTGATTGTTACATTAAACTAAGCTTATACAACTAGGTAGGTGAAATTGGAGGATTTAAAAAATGGATTATATAATCAATATAGTGAGCAATCTGATCCATCAAACGGCTTTCTTTAATCTTACATGGGGGAACTATGTTATGATTTTGGTTTCGTTTGTTTTCCTATTCCTAGCAATAAAAAAAGGGTATGAACCTCTGTTGCTAATTCCGATATCGTTTGGAATGCTTTTAGTGAATATATTTCCAGGAATTATGACTTCTATGGAAGAAGCGGAAAACGGCGTAGGCGGATTGCTGTACTATTTTTATTTACTCGATGAATGGAGTATTTTACCTTCGTTAATTTTTCTTGGAGTCGGTGCTATGACAGACTTTGGTCCGTTAATTGCAAATCCGATGAGCTTTATACTTGGCGCTGCAGCGCAGTTTGGCATTTATATTGCTTATTTTATGGCGATATTAATGGGCTTTAATGGAAAAGCAGCAGCAGCAATCTCTATCATTGGTGGGGCAGATGGTCCAACTTCCATATTCCTCTGTAGTAAGTTAAAGCAGACCGAATATATGGGACCAATTGCGGTAGCGGCCTATTCTTATATGTCTCTCGTGCCAATTATTCGGCCGCCGATTATGAGATTGTTAACAACGAAGCAGGAGCGGGAAATTAAAATGGAACAATTAAGACCAGTATCGAAATTGGAAAGAATTCTTTTCCCAATTATCGTAACGGTTGTTGTATGTTTCATCCTTCCTACAACGGCACCCCTCGTTGGTATGTTGATGCTTGGTAATCTGTTCCGTGAAAGCGGGGTAGTAAAGCAATTGACGGAAACAGCTTCCAATGCACTTATGTATATTGTTGTTATTTTATTAGGCGTATCGGTAGGAGCAACAACGAGTGCAGAAGCTTTCTTAAAAC
>JBKTKK010000085.1:0-7950 GCA_047242405.1 Lachnospiraceae bacterium
AACCTTCCTTTATTGTCCCATAATGCTCATCCAACGTCTTTAAAATAATTCGAATTGCCTGTTCTGTCATGTTTATCCTATCATTTTATTATCTTATTTAAATATTTGTGTTTATCTTCTTATCTTTAAAATAGTATATTCTATCCTGTTCATTGATCTTTCGGAGAATGCGGCATGGATTTCCTACTGCAACCACATTGGGTGGGATATCTTTTGTAACAACGCTTCCTGCTCCAATTACAGTACCATCTCCGATTGTCACCCCTGGAAGGATAATAACCCCCGCCCCAATCCACACGCTCTTACCAATATAAACGGGTACATTATACTGCATATTTTGATTTCGAAGCTCCGGTAAAATCGGATGTCCGGCAGTTGCAATTGTAACATTTGGACCGATCATCGTGTAATCTCCAATATAAATATGGGTATCATCCACCAAGGTTAGATTATAATTTGCATATACATGATTCCCCATGTGTACATGATGTCCGCCCCAATTTGCTCGAAATGGCGGCTCAATATAACAATTGGTACCAATTTCTGCAAACATTTTCTGTAAAAGTGCTTCCCTTTTCTCTACTTCACGTGGTCTCGTCCCATTGTAATCATACAAGTAGTCCAAGTATTTGAACTGCTCTTTTAAAATATTTTCATCCCCACTATCATAGAGTACTTCCTTATGTAAAACTTCTGTGTCCATTTACCATACCTCCTCTTCTTGCATTCACACGCCATCAAATTAACCCTTTCTTGTTTATTATAAGGGAAACAAGTGGTTCCTTCAACTATATATAGAAATGACACTGTTTATTAATAAACAGTGTCATTTCTTTTTATTGTCTTATTTCGTAATTATTCACTTACGTCCGTTCCTTTACTTCTTAATAAAGGCAATATTGTACAAAGTATTAATATAAGAAGCAATACAAATGCCATTGTATTAGACGCGGCAAATCCACTCGGTGCACCACCTTTAATAACTCCTAGAACATGAAGCACAATACCTACAAGTCCAATGATCGAACCGCCAGCTACAAGACCTGAAGAAAGGCTTATCCCATTTGAAACTCTGGCTTCCTTTTCCTGCTCTGATTCACAACTCTTTTCAAGAAATACTCTTACCAAAGCACCAACTAAAATAATTGCAGTAGTAGAAATCGGTAAATAAAAACCGATTGCTACCGTCATTATCGGAAGTTTTAATAAAAATAAAACAATTCCTATAATGGCACCTACTATAATCATATGCCATGGCAACTGCCCCGACATAATACCTGTTGTCAATGTGGATATTAAGTTGGCTTGCGGCAATGCAAATGGAACGTTATCTCCCGTTAATGCTAATTGGTCCGATAGCAATAATACAATACCGACCACGACTGCAACCCCAATGATGCTGGCAATGACAAAATATTTGTCCATTTCACTTTTTTCTCCGCCCACAACAAATGCAACCTTTTGAGATTGACAATAACCACCTGCAATTGAAATTGCCGTTACGATAAAGGTACCAAACAATAATAATGATTTATTATTCTCTATACTAACCCATCCCATAATAACATAAATTAATGTGACAATAACTAAGGAAGCAATTGTCATTCCTGATACCGGTAAGTTTGATGTTCCTATCGTTCCTGTTAAACGACCGGAAACAATAACAAATAATAGTGAGAGAAAAAAAGAAACAAATAAAACACCAATTGCCATTCCAATATTACCGTCTGCGATGATAAAA
Organism: Lachnospiraceae bacterium; assembly: GCA_047242405.1. Taxonomy (GTDB): domain Bacteria; phylum Bacillota; class Clostridia; order Lachnospirales; family Lachnospiraceae; genus Fimimorpha. The sequence continues at coordinate 1,742 of JBKTKK010000085.1, forward strand.
GAGGCAATAAATCCAATAACAACACCTGCAATTAGAATTAAATTGGATGAGGAGGACTTAGATCCACCATTGGTTGACTTGGCTTTGAAAGTCTCTTTTAACGAAACAACTATTGTAGGGATAAGCTTTATTGCACCAATTAATCCTCCCGAGAGCATCATACCAGCACCAATATATTTCACGTAACTTCCCGCTATATGATTTACTTGCATCGCATGAAGCGCCACGTTTGGATCATTCCAAACACCTTCACCACTGTTGGCAAAACCTGCAAAGTAGCCAATTAGAGGTAAAATTGCAAAGTTGGCTAAAATAGAACCTGCAAACATCGTTAACGATACGTCCAAACCAACAATAAATCCGATTCCCAACAGCAAAGGGTTTACTTCTAACTCAAATTTCCACTTATAATATTTTTCGCTTACATAACTAATGACCGTATTTGCTACGTTTAAAAAGGAACCCGAAATAACGGTAAGTAATCCACCTACGGTAAATCCGATTCCCATAAACTTCATGGATTCTCCCGCACCTTCCGAGGCTACTAAAGTTTCCGATATTGCCATTGATTCGGGATACGTTAAATTCCCATGTTCTTCTACAATTAAATAATTGTAGACAAGAGAGGCAATTCCAATACCGAATAAAACACCTCCAATTCCTACGATAAATCCTTCAAGAAAAGAAACGTTAGCTCCAATTAAAAGAATCGCTGGTAGAACAAATATCATACCACTTGCTACCGATTCTCCACCACTTGCCATACCTTGAACTAAATTCTTACCAAGAATTCCTTTTTGTTTTGAAAATGCCGCTATAAACGCAGAACCTATAATAGAACCCGGTATACCCGCTGCAACGGTTAACCCAGACTTCATTCCAGAATAAGCTGTAGATGCTGCAAACAACGCAGCTAAGGCAATACCAATAATAAATACAGCAATATTGCCACCAATTCTTGACCCACTCGATACATAAGGAATGTAGCTTTTTCCATCTACACCACCATATGCATCTTTTGATAATTTTTTATGCAAATGTCCTCTCTCCTTTGTATTTAGTTTATTTTCATTCGACAATCATCGGTTTTGCTTCTTTTTAAAAGTTAAACCCAAACACATTATTTGCATTAATTTATGATTTTATGTATTGACATTTTTACATCTATTTTTAAAATTTTTTTTAAATATTTATTAAAAAAATACATTGCATATTTAAACTTTAATTGCTAAACTACTATTATAGTATTTTAAAATCGCTTCCAATCTTGGTTAATCACCGAACATCTTTTCGAAACATCACCCTCTTGTAAGGATTGACAATGTTTACTTTTGAGAGTATATTATAGAAGATTTTGGATATAGTTATTGTCCTAAATTTATAATGGTAGATGGTTCTTCGAATCGTAAACTTCATATAACATATGTTGTGAAATTTCTCTCCAATTTGATCTTTTTCTGCTTGAACTGTGTGACGCTACCTTCGTCCCCTACAAGGGATATCGTGCGCCTTTATCAGTTGTCTAACGCATCTTATAAAAAAGAACGGCCTATTTTGGCAGGAGTCGGTTGGTAAAGACGGGCTGCTTTAAAAAATCAGCCCAGTAAAAGGCGGCAAGATTTCACAAAAAAGGACGATTTTCTTCATACTATCCAAAAAATCTTATAAAGTCTGCCCTATTAGGTTGCAGAAAAAAAATTCCGGGAGGTAGCAAATAACATGATTAAAAAACTTTCTAAATCCATTCGCGATGCGCTTCCCTTTGCCATCGTGACGCCTCTTTTATGTACGGGAGAGGTTGTGCTGGAAGTGCTTATACCGATGGTACTTGCGGACATCATCGATAACGGTATCTCTGCTGGAAGCATGAGTTACATCTTGCGCCGCGGCATCCTGATGCTAACGCTGGCCATGCTCTCGCTTCTCTTCGGCGCCCTTAGTGGTCGAACAGCGGCACTAGGCTCGGCCCGTTTTGCGCGTAATCTGCGCCACGATATGTTCTATACCATTCAGGACTACTCGTTTTCAAATATCGACAAGTTTTCCACTTCCAGTCTAGTAACCCGTCTGACAACAGACGTAAACAATGTACAAATATCTTATCAAATGCTAACGCGTATTGCTATGCGTTGTCCACTCATTTTAATTGCAGCACTTGTCATGGCTTTCCGTGTAAACAGCGAAGTGGCAATGATTTTTGTCTTCGCGCTTCCATTGCTTGCAATTGGGTTAACTTTGGTATTCCGTTTGGCACATCCGCATTTCAAAAAGGTTTTTAGCGAATACGACAATCTGAATAACGTAGTACAGGAAAACTTACAGGGCATTCGTGTCGTCAAATCCTTTGTACGTGAAGACTACGAAATAAGTAAGTTCACAAAAGTATCCAAAAAAATATACGATGGTTTTACTAAGGCAGAAGGAATTGCAGCTTTCAACGGTCCGATTCTACAGTTCGTTGTCTATGCATGTATGCTCCTTATATCTTGGTTTGGTGCACACTTAATCGTTGGTGGTACTATGAGTACCGGTGACTTAATGAGCTTTATTACCTATGCTATGATGATGCTTATGAGCCTTAACATGCTTGCCATGGTAATGGTAATGATTACAATCTCTGGCTCTTCTGCAGAACGTATTGTAGAGGTATTGGAAGAAAAGAGTACCCTTAGCAACTGCGAAAACCCTGTTTATGAAATCCCCGACGGATCTGTAGACTTCAACCACGTTAATTTTAGCTACGCCGGCAGGATGGATAAACTTTGCTTAAAGGATGTCGATATTCACATCCGCTCTGGTCAAACGGTAGGTATTTTAGGTGGAACTGGTAGCTCAAAATCCTCCTTTGTTCAGCTTATTCCTAGACTTTATGACGTAACTGAAGGTAGTGTCTATATTGGCGGTCGAGATGTCCGCGAATATGACTTGGATGCACTTAGAGAAAATGTTGCCATGGTTCTTCAAAAAAACGTTCTTTTTTCCGGTACAATCCGTGAAAATCTCTGCTGGGGGAATAAGGAAGCTACCGATGAACAGATTCGAGAAGTTTGCCGATTAGCCTGTGCAGACGAATTTATTGAACGCTTCCCACATAAATATGACACCTATATTGAGCAAGGTGGTACAAACGTTTCCGGTGGTCAGAAACAGAGACTTTGTATTGCACGTGCACTTTTGAAGAAGCCTAAAATTCTTATTTTGGACGACTCCACCAGCGCCGTAGATACGAAAACAGACGCGGCCATCCGCAGTGCTCTTCGTGAATTTCTTCCAGAAACGACAAAGTTTATCATTGCACAAAGAATTTCTTCCGTGCAAGATGCAGATGTTATTATCGTAATGGACAACGGACAAATTCATGGGGTAGGTACCCACGAAGAGCTCCTTGCTTCCAACGATATTTACCGCGAGGTATATGAATCCCAGAACAAGGAGGCAAAGAGTAATGGCTAAACGAAACAAAACGCTCAAAGCACGCGGTCCAGAAAATGCCCGTGCTACCATTTCCCGTCTGATGACCTACATAACAGGCAATTATCGTGTTCGTCTTGTGTTTGTTATTATTTGTATTCTGGTCAGCGCTCTGGCGGGGGTACTGGGATCTATGTTCTTCCAGATGTTAATTGATGACTATATTACACCAATGATTTCCACTGGTTCAAAGGACTTTATCCCACTTTTAAAAGTTGTAATCGGCATGGCCTGCATTTACATGACTGGCGTACTGTGTACATTGTTTTACAGTAAACTTATGATTGCAATTGGACAAGGTGTTCAGAAAAAAATTCGAGACCAGATGTTTAGCCAAATGCAAACATTACCGATTCGGTATTTTGATACCCATACCCACGGCGATACAATGAGCCGCTTTACGAATGATATTGATACGTTAAGGGAGATGCTTTCTCGAAGCCTTCCACAGATGTTCTCATCTCTTGTCACTGTAATTGCTTCCTTTATCGCCATGCTATTTGTAGCACCAATATTGGTCGTACTCGTAATTTTGACCCTTATCATCATGCTTACAGTAGTAAATCGTATTGTTGGCGGTAGCGCAAAAGATTTTATCGCTCAACAAATTAATACAGGAAAACTTACCGGCTTTGCGGAGGAAATGATGACTGGGCAGAAAGTCGTTAAAGTTTTCTGCCACGAACAAGAGTCCTGTGAGCAGTTTGATCTACTTAATGAGGCATTATGCCAATCCAACGCAGCAGCCAATGGGCGTGCGAACATGCTTATGCCACTTATGATGAATATCGGAAATGTTCAGTTTGTTCTCATTGCCGTTGTAGGTGGTGCATTGGCACTAAACGGTATTGGAGGCCTTACATTAGGTACCATCGCCTCCTTTATGCAGTTAAGTAAATCATTTACAAATCCAATAAGCCAGATTTCACAACAGCTTAACATGGTCATTACTGCCCTTGCTGGTGCGGAAAGAATCTTTGAACTAATGGATGAAGAACCAGAACAAGACGGTGGCTATGTTACCTTAGTCAATGTAAAAGAGGGGGCTAACGGTGAACTAGTAGAAACCGATGAGCGTACTTCCCTCTGGGCTTGGAAACATCCACACAGCGACGGTTCCCTAACCTATACTCCACTGATCGGTGATGTTCAGCTATTTGATGTGGATTTTGGATATACCTCGGAAAAAATGGTTCTACACGATATCAACCTCCATGCTTATCCAGGGCAAAAATTTGCCTTTGTAGGTGCCACAGGTGCAGGTAAAACAACCATTACAAACCTAATTAATCGTTTTTATGATATTCAGGACGGTAAAATCCGCTACGATGGAATTAACATTAACAAAATATGTAAAAACGACCTTCGTCGCTCTCTTGGCGTAGTGCTACAAGACGTCAACCTTTTCACTGGTACAATAATGGAAAATATTCGTTATGGACGCTTAGATGCAACCGATGAAGAAGTAATCGATGCTGCTAAGCTGGCTAATGCCCATGACTTTATTTCTATGTTACCTGAAGGATATAATACAATGCTTACGTCAAATGGCGATGGACTTTCTCAAGGTCAGCGCCAGCTAATTTCCATCGCTCGTGCGGCCATTGCTGACCCACCAGTTATGATTTTGGACGAGGCGACGAGCTCCATCGATACACGTACCGAATATCTCGTTCAAAAAGGTATGGACTCCCTTATGCATGGGCGTACCGTATTTGTTATTGCCCATCGTTTGTCCACGGTTAAAAACTCCGATATGATCATCGTTCTTGAACAAGGCCGTATCATCGAACGTGGAAGTCATGATGAATTGATTGCCCAAAAAGGCAAATACTACCAGCTATATACTGGTGCTTTTGAATTAGAATAACATAAGAAAAAACGCAACGACACAATCACAGGGGCTAAGTTTTCGGACATGCAACAACCGAAAATTTAGCCCCTATGTTTTTTTCCATTAAACAATAACCGAAGAAAATGGAATGACCAAATAAAAATATGAATATACATAATCATAATCTGCTGTTACCTGTGTATAAGGAGAATTATTTATGTGTACTGCAATGACGATGCAAATACCACAAGGAGATACTTATTTTGGCCGCACAATGGACTTTTCTTATCCCCTTGATCCTTCCCTCTATTTCATTCCAAAAGGCTGTAAGTGGAACAACATCCTTCATACTCACATAATCCATAATCAATACAATGTCATGGGCATCGGGCAGGATATCTCCCCTGTCGTATTATCAGATGGAGTCAATGAGATGGGGTTCGGGGCCGCAGCCTTATATTTCCCAGGTTTTGCGAAGTATGATCCGATCGTTCCACAGGACTCATTCCGGCTATCCATTGCCGCAGTTGAGCTTGTTAAGTTTTTATTGAGCCAGTGCGCATCGGTAACTGAGGCAGCCTCCTTGTTACCAAAGATCCGCATTGTAGGTGTGAAAGATGCTGTTACAAATTCCGTTGCCCCTCTTCACTGGATTATTGCCGATAAACATGGAAGCTGCATGACAATCGAAAAAACGGAAGATGGACTTCATTTGATGAATAATCCAATTGGTGTACTTTCGAACAGCCCCGATTTTCCGTGGCATATGACAAACCTTCGCAATTATATGAATGTAAACCCCTCTCAACATGAAGAGTCCGAATGGGATCGTGTTCTGCTAACGCCCTTTGGCCAAGGTGCTGGCACTATGGGCCTACCCGGAAATTATACCCCACCTGCACGG